>NZ_JASNGE010000037.1:0-48105 GCF_030164735.1 Bacillus sp. RB3 | reverse complement strand
TAAAAAATCCCCTCCATAATAAACAGTAAAGTAACTTTCTTTCAACTGTCTACTATAAGGGGATCATATCAATACGCTAAAGTCATCTTTTCTACCTTATTATTTCACTAACTCTCCATTATAAGCTTTTATATCTAATGGAGCAGTTAAATACTGTGCTGCTTTACTAACGAAAGATGTGAAGTGTTCACTCGTATTATGGCTCGCAACTGCTGCTTCATCTTTCCATACTTCTACCATCGTATAAACACTTTCTTTTTCTGTATCTTTATATAAATCATAAGATACATTTCCACTTTCTTCTCTTGAACCGTGAATGAGTGGCTGAATTTCTTCTAAAAATGATTGTTGTTTTGCTGGGTCTACTTGAAATATTGCGTGAATAATAATCATGGTGTTTCCCCTTTCATATTCCATATATTTCTATGACCTAATTAGATTACTTCCACTCAGCAACTTTGTCAATTGGAAGACGTACTGATTGGTAACCACTATCAGCAGCTTTTCCGATTGAAATTAACATTACTGGTACGTAACGTTCTTTATCTAGTCCAAATGCTTCTGCGATTTGGTCTTTTTCAAATCCACCAATTGGACAAGTATCGTAACCGTGAGCACGAGCTGCTAGCATAAATTGCATTGCTACAAGACCACCGTCAATTAGCACTGTATCTTTCATGACTTCTGGTGTAACCATTGAGAAGTAAGCTGAAAGTTTTTTCATTTGATCTTCTTTTACTTCTGCTGGCATAAGTCCACGCTCTACTGCTGTACCATAAATTTCTTCTGCGTTATCAAAGTTGTTTAAGTCACCAAATAAAGCGATCATTGCTGAAGACGTTTCTACTTGTGATTGGTTGAATTTCGCAAGTGGCGCAAGTGTTGCTTTCGCTTCGTCACTTTCAATTACTAAAAATCTCCATGGTTGCATGTTTACAGATGATGGTGCAAGTGTTGCTTCTGTAAGAATTTCTGTCATTTCTTCTTTGCTAATTTTCACTGACGTATCGTACTTACGAATTGAACGGCGTCCTGTTAAAATTTCGTTAAAATCATTTGTTTTTACTGAGTTAGTCATAGTTGTATTCTCCCTTTTTTTATAATTCTTTTATATTTTCTTGAATGTGATTTAACATATTTAAAAGATTGTCGCGCTGATCTTCACTTAATCCTTTAAATGCTGAAGCTGCAAAACGTTCTTTTTCCTCTTGAAACGCCTGAATTTTATTTCGTCCCTCTTCAGTAAGAGAAACTAACGTAATTCTGTTATCGTCTGGATTTTTACGTCTTACTATCATTTCATTTGCCTCAAGCTGTTTTAAATGCCTCGTTATCGCAGCATTATCAATATTCACTTCTTGTTGAAGTGCTTTTTGACTAATTTCACCAACTTCATATAACTGAAGTATAAGCTCTAAACGAGACTGGCTCATCCCCGTACACCCTTCAAACTTCGAACTTACTTCTTTATTTAGAAAGTGTAATTTATATAAAATAATCGCTTCTTTTGAGCATGAACTTGTCAAACTATCCCTCCTTTACATACAAAACAAAAACATTTGATGTATCAATAGTTGATATATCAATTAATATAATCTATATCGATTTAGAATGCAAGCATTTTATTTTCATTTATATTTTTCCAAATTAAGGCGCCTTGTCGCGTTACAAAAAATGTTAATTGCACTATAATAGTACTAATTTAAATGACTGGAGAGTGATTGTAATGCGGCAATACACAAATAGAAAAAGGGAATTAAAAATGGGAAATGAAATGAGGATATTCACATATGACAACAATAAATATAGGGATCGTCGCGCATGTAGACGCTGGCAAGACGAGTTTGACTGAGCGTATTCTTTATGAAACGAATGTGATTAAAGAAATTGGCCGAGTAGATAGTGGTAATACACAAACTGACTCAATGGAATTAGAAAGGCAGCGCGGAATTACGATTAAAGCATCTGTAGTCTCTTTCTATATCAATGACTTAAAAGTAAATGTTATAGATACACCTGGACACGCTGATTTTATCGCTGAAGTGGAGCGATCATTTCGCGTTTTAGACGGTGCAATTTTAGTTATTTCTGCTGTTGAAGGTGTGCAAGCACAAACAAAAATTTTAATGCGCACATTACAGAAATTAAACATACCAACAATAATATTCGTAAATAAAATTGATCGTAGCGGTGCAAATACTGAAAAAGTTATGAAACAAATAAAAGAGGTTCTTTCAAATGAAGCATTCCCTTTCTACTCTGTAGAAAACGAAGGAACGAAAGAAGCCCGAATCATTGAATACAAATCATATGACGATTGTATGGAACTGTTAGCACCATTTAATGAATCGTTACTTGAATCATATGTAAATAACGAAATAATACCGGACGCACTATTAAGAGAAAAACTAGAACAGCAAATACAGCAAGCGAATGTGTATCCAATCTTTTTCGGTTCAGCAATGACTGGTATGGGCGTAACAGAACTTCTTGAAAAACTTCCGGCTCTCATTCCAGCTCTTACATCGGCACAAGAGGAACCATTATCCGGTGTTGTTTTTAAAATTGAACGTGAACCTTCTGGAGAAAAGGTTGCTTATATAAGAGTTTTTTCAGGTAGCTTACATGTTAGAAAATATGTTAATATACAGCGCAGTAAGTCTCTATTCCATAAAGAAAAGATAAAAAAAATGTGCCTATTTCATAATGGAGATACCGTTCAAACTTCTACCGTTCCTAGCGGTGAGTTTTGTAAAGTGTGGGGGCTGAATGATATTAAAATTGGTGATATTATCGGTGAACGTACGGATTATATAAAAGATATTCACTTTGCCGAACCACAAATGGAAGCTGCCATTGATGCGGTACCTAAAGAGCAAATTCATAATTTATACGCTGTTCTTATGGAACTATGTGAAGAAGATCCGCTCATTAAAGTTTGGAAAGACAATGTTCATAATGAACTATATATTCGCCTTTTCGGTGAGGTACAAAAAGAAGTAATTGAAACAACACTTTATGAGAAATATAATTTGCAGGTTAATTTTTCAAATACGCGAGTTGTATGTATCGAGAAACCAATTGGCGTAGGCAATTCTGTTGAAGTAATGGGTGAAAAAGAGAATCCATTTTACGCAACAATCGGATTCAAAGTTGAACGTGGTGAACTTAATTGCGGTATAACATATAAATTAGGTGTTGAGCTCGGCTCACTACCTTTAGCATTTCATAAAGCGATTGAAGATACGGTATTTCAAACGTTAAAACAAGGATTATATGGGTGGGAAGTTACAGATATTATCGTCACGTTAACACATACTGGTTATGCTAGTCCTGTTACAACAGCGAGTGACTTTAGAAACTTAACACCGCTCGTTTTAATGGATGCTTTAAAACAAGCTGCAACATATGTATATGAACCAGTTAATGCGTTTGAATTAACTGTACCGGAGCAAGCAATTAGTACCGCAATGTATAAGCTCGCTGCCGTTCCAGCAACTTTTGCAGAGCCTATATTATATAATAATTCTTACCAATTAACAGGATCATTACCTGTTGCGAAAACAGAGAATTTTAAACGCATGCTTCATTCATTTACAGAAGGAGAAGGCATATTTACAACGAAGCCAGCTGGTTTCACAAAGCTTATGGCTCCCTTCCCTACTCGAAAACGTGTTGATTATAATCCGCTGAATCGTAAGGATTATTTACTTCATGTTTTGAAGGCTTATTAAAGTAAAAGAGGTGCAATTCGCACCTCTTTTGCATGTATTAATAGGTTAGTTTGTCCTAACAACTTCTTTAAGTTTTCCTACTATTTTCGCTATAGCCTCAATTGAATTTTCCGTTTCATATCCCCCAACATTTACAGAATGATTTGCATTTTTGACAACTTCAATCTGTAAATTCGTTTTATATAACTGATCAATTTGATCTGCATTGTATTGGTGATCTTTATCCCCAATAACTAAAAACCCTTCGTGTCGACTATGTAAGATAGAATCAAAAATTGTATCAAACGTCAGTAAAGGTGTAAGTAGTATCATTTTTGACTGCGCGAATTCTTCTCTCTTCATTAAATCATTTACAATCGGAATTGTTCCGAGTGACTTCCCTAAAAACATAGTCTCGTTGTATTGCTCATCTTTTAATACTTCATTTATTACAGGATTAATATCATCCATCATTACTTTCGTTACTTCTTCCATTGGTTTATTCATTAATTGTCCATCATAAGAATAATGAATATGTACAACATCTATTTTATGTTCAAGCATTAACATCGTTGCGTAATAAAATAACGGCTTATCATAATTGTATCCTGAACCTGAAAACATAAAGCAAACGGTACTAGAACCTTTTTCGATATGTGTATAATAAATTACTTTGTCATTTATATGTACCTCTTTTTTAGTTCCCTTCACCATTTTCCCCTCCGAATACATTTACTTTTGTAATACGATATGTTCTGTGTGAACTGATACATCCTTTACTTTCTCTTTTATAAATGCAGGCTGTAAGTTATATGTATGCAGTTCTTCTACTGGCACCCATCTAAACAAATACGTTCTACCCTCTTCTTCCAAAATATATTGATCCGCTCCACTCGCAGGTAACTCATGTAGCTCTACTTCATAATAAAAACTAATTTCATGAAACTTTCGCTCAGAAAGTGTAAAGAAATTTTCTACTGACCATATTAACCTTTTCCTTTTAATAGGAACACCTATCTCTTCCGCAAGCTCTCGTTTTAATGCATCTTCACTATTCTCTAGCATTTTTACTCTACCGCCGGGTACATACCAAAAATCTTCACCGTCACCTTGCAGAATGAGTATTTTATTATCATGTTTACAAATTGCTCCAACGCGGTAATTAAAACATGTTTCCTCAACTTTGAACGTAAGATCCACAACGATTACCTCCTATATTTCATTTAAAAATCGCTATAAAACTATTATTTATCGTACAAATAAGATTACTAAATTTCCCTAGTTTGTTCAATGTTTTTTCAATTTTACGAATCTTTTCATCAGTAACAATACATATGCATATATTACAATAATAGTACATGCGAAAAACGCCTTGTTTCTTTAATAACAAAGCGTTTTTTCTTGATACTATATTTAAATTGTTATCTTCCCACTCTCCCACCACTCCATGAAAGTTTTTAAAGAAGGAGCAACCCACGTTCTACTATCATTTTCATGGTTCCATACATATATATCATCTCTTTGCACTATTCCATTCAAAATGGAATAACCAAACAAATCACCATTTCCACCATCAGCGAAAAATAATAAACAGTCAAAAGGCATGTATAAATCCTTAAAATCAACTATATTTCTCATACTCATATTTTCAGTTTTAATTTTTGAAGCAGACCATATAAAGTCACCGTATTCACCTTCTATACCGTTTGTTTCCTGTAATAATTGATATAAATCATTCGGTAACTCCACATGTAAACATTTTTGTATATCAGTAAGTTCATCCTTCGTAGCTGGGTTTTTCAAGCTTAAATTTGATGAGATACTGTGAATGGTGTCTTTCCACATCACCTTTTCCTCCTTATGTGCAATCAAGCATATTCAAAGAACTCCGCTAAATTTATTGATACCATCTTTCTAACAATTCCTTCTCCCTCTCGCCTGAAATACCTGCTTTTAATTCCCATTCTTCCGTACTCTCCATCCACTCATACACATCTGTAACTGTCTCGTCTATTCTTCTAAAAGTAAGCCCTTCATTAACCGCACTTTCGATACAAATAGAAAACCCGCCTCTCCACGGCTTCGTCCCACCATCTAATGGGAAAGTTTCTGGAATCCACAAAGGCATTTCTGTCCAAGGCTGCACATTGTGTTCACTCATAAACGATTCGTCTACCCAAACAAATTCAGCATCGCTATTCGTAACTTTTTTACACGTATTTAATAGCTCTTCCATCGTCAATTCATCATTCGGACCTGTTATATTGAATGTACCTGCTTTATTATTTTCTGCCATGTTGAGTCCAAATCTCGCGACATCTTTTATATCAACTATCTGCACTGGACGATTTTTTCTTCCTGGAACTAACACGTTACCTCCTTTTGCTACACGCTGAATCCAGTATGGAAGTCGATCTGTATAATCGAACATTCCTGAAAGAAGTCCTGCTCTTACGTGTAAAACACGCCCCGGCCAATACTTCTCTGCTTCTTTTTCGCATAATACTTTCAGCGCACCATAATGCTCATAAGGAGATATTTCACCATTCTCTACAGCCTTTATTTGCTCTTCCGTCGGTTCAGGTTGTAATATATAGTCTTCTTTTATGTCATGCGGAATCCAATCTTTATATACGGAAAGGCTTGAGATGAATATATAGTGTTCAATATTATCTTTAAGCACTTCTCCAACATTCCTAATATGATGTGGAGAAAATCCACATGTGTCTATGACAACATCCCACGTTCGATTTTTTAAACTTGATACATCGTTATTTCTGTCACCGGTTAACTGCTCCACATTAGAAAAAATTTCTTTGTTTGTTCCTCGGTTAAATAACGTAATTTCATGCCCTCTCTGTAAAGCCTCTTCTACAAAAGCTCTTCCTAAAAATCGCGTACCACCTAGAATTAAAATTTTCATTGTTCTCCCCCATTCTTGATTGAAAATCGTTTCTTTTGTTAAACGATTTTTTGTTGTGGAAAGTTACGGGGTTGGTCTGATTTTTTCTGCAAGTTCAACATATGTAATTTCCATTTCATATATAATTAAAATATCGGATATTTGATTAAGCACTTATACATGTAAGTAGGTGAAAAATATGAATAGAAACATAGTTTATCATTCAACATTATGTATTTATTTTCTCACATCGCTTGTATATATCATCTTACTGAACATAGAAAATGGTCGTAATTATTTAGGGTTTACTATGGTTATTCCGCTTTTAGCTGCTGTTTTATATCAGAAATTATATAAGAAACAAAAAATAGTTCATACATTTGGAATTTCACGTCCAAAAATAAGAACATTAATTTTCTCCATTTTATTCCCAATACTTCTAGGTCTATGTCTGCATTTCTATTTCTATTTTTATATTTATAATATAAAATTCTTATTTCATCATTGTAATGAATTAGGATTTCTCCTACTCATTGGTCTTACAATTGCTGCTTTGTCTGCATTTTTAGAAGAAATCATATGGCGGGGAAATTTTCATTACCATTTACGAAAAAAATATTCATTAAAACAAACAGCAATCATTACTGCATTGCTTTGGTCTTTATGGCATTTACCAGTATCAATCTTTTATAAAAATTATCAGTTTCAGCTTGTAGGAATATTAAGCTATCTCTCATTATTATTTATATTATCTATAATTTTGACGTATACGAGAGAGTATAGCCATTCTGTGATAACACCCGCAATTTTACATGGTATGTTTAATGTATTTTATTTAACAGATGGAGTAGAAACAAGATGGGATATTAGCCTAATGGAATTAATTAAATTTATCTTGCTGGCAATTGTGTTTTGCATGATGTATCTAATGCATCGAAGAGTTAAAAGTACCTAAACAAATTATAAAGTACTTCAACGCCTATTCAATAATCGTATAGGTGTTGAAATTTTCTAATCTTAGGTGCTTAACTTAGTTAATACATCACTTTTTTCTACCATAGAGAATAAAACAAGTTTAACTAAACCTTTCATTCTTATTTTTATAAAAATAACCATATTAATCTTTTAAATAAGGAAGTATGAATTCTTTAATTAGCTTCCATCTATCCCCTGCATTCGGTATGACTTCAGAAGCAATCACTACCACCAGTTCCTTCTCTGGTACGCAGCAAATCATATTCCCACCATCGCCCATTGCACAGTATGAAAAGATTCCATCCTCTTCTCGTAACCACCATAAGTAACCGTAATGATTTTGGTTCATTGCTATTGATTCTTTTACCCATGATTTTGAAAGAATTTGTTCTCCATTATAAATACCTTCATGCAAATACAGCTGTCCAAACTTAGCCATATCTCTAGCTGTCAACGTTAGTCCCCATCCGCCCGTCGAAATACCATTTGGATCATGAACCCATCCCTTTACATCTTTTCCGAATAAGTCATCAAACCCAAATGCTTTCATATTGTAGTTTAGAATTTCTCTCATGCCGAGCGGCTGAAATAAGTGTTCATTCGCAAAGTCACGCGCACTTTTTCCTGTTACCCTCGTTATGATTGCCGATAGTAAATGAACTCCTGCAGATGAATATTTAAAAATCCCAATTTCTCCGCCTTCTCCTATCTTATTTAACGTATACTGTACCCAATCTCGTTGCGTACATAGCTCTTCTAACGGTTCCTGCCAGTCTACGAAAGGATGTGGAGCCGTCATTGTAAGAAGATGCCGCACTGTTATTTCAGATGAATGAACGTTATATTCCGGGAAAAATTCTATTACTTTTTGATCAACACTTTTTATATAGTCTTTATCTACACATATCCCAATTAACGTAGAGATAATTGTTTTTGTAACTGACGCTATATGAAATGCATCAGTTGGGCCGTGACCATTATAATAGTTTTCAAAAATAACATTACCTTTCTGTACTACTAACATACCATTCATATTTTTGTATTCTTCTTTTATAATCTGATCTAACTTTTCAGCAGTTTTCATTATTCATTCCCCTTTAATCCATGATTAAAAAGGTTCGATAGGTACATATATATCAACTATATGTTTATTTTCCGGGTGTTGCCTTGGGTCATTTTTATACATTTCAAAAGGATACGAATCTCTCGGCTTATATCCGCTATTGGGAAGCCACTCACCATATAAGAAACCCCACGCTCCTTTATATTCATCTTGGAATATTTCAAAATGACCTACCGCATACTTTCCAGAAGGTATTACCATTATTCCAATGTCGCTCGTTTCTACTGCGGATTCATTCGGAATTGTTATACAAAGACTCGTTCTTAAATGATTGTCTTCTGTAAATTCATGATGATCATGATAAATGGTTAATACTTTCGTATCCTCGAATACATGGTAGTTTTGCTTCGATGCGTAATGAAATAATTTCTCTATCATTTTTAGAAAAGCTATCGTTAACTCTTCATATGTACCGATATGTCTTATGTATGCGACGTTTATATCGTCCGCTGATACAATTTCAACATTTCCTCGAACCTTCTTACATTCATTGTATTGAGAAGGATTACTTACGTCTTTGCAATTCTTGCTATTGTCGTTTCGATATTGCGAGGGACTTACACCGTAATAATTTTTAAATGTTCGGGAGAAAACTGCTGAATCTGTGAATCCGAAGTGATACGCAATATCTGTAATTGTCATATCCAAACGGTATGTAAGTAAATTTGTTGCTCTTTCTAATTTTAATCGGTTTACATAGCGTGATAATGGCTCGTCTACTATCCCCTTAAAAATACGATGAAAATGAAACTTTGAAAATCCTGCTACATCCGCTAACTCTTCAATTGAAAGTGAATCATCTATATGTGATTCTATATAATCTTGCACTTTATAAATGCGTCGTAAGTACTCATTTCTACTTTGTTTACTCTCCATACTTTTATCTCCTCACAACAAAAAGGCTAACGTTAAGCTAGCCTAATTTTACACATTTTTCAAAAATAATACTCTACTACCGCCGTTCCCATCATAATTTGTATGTACAGATACACCCTCTACCTCATCATCCCCAGCCTCAATTCGAAAACCAATTTCTTGATGAAACTGTATCGACTTTTTATTAGTTGGTGACGTAATTGCTTTTACAACTTTACGATTATTTGCACGAGCGACATCAAAGAAATATGAATACAATGTCGATGCGATTCCTCTTCTTCTATACTTCGGATTTACACCGATAAAATGAACATATGCTTCATCTTTATGCGTTTGCGAAAAGAATCCGCATAAGAACCCTAACGTTTCTCCTTCTTCTTCAATGATAAAACTCGTTTCTTGAAAGTGAACGAAAAACAATTTTGGCAACATGGCAACCATGTCTCTCCCGCCCCACCAATCATTTAAAACTGAATGAATCTTTACATAATCTTCCCCTTGGATGTTTCTTACTCGCATATGTTTCTCCCTCTCACTCACTTCATTTTTTCATAAATTTTAATGACGGTTTCTACTAATAGAATGAATACCCATATCCCGCAAAATACAAGAACAGACTGGAATATAGAAGCTAGCATAACAATACTTATTAAACCTAATTCTGATCCTAAAATTGACATTTCATTAAATCCCATATTATGTATAAATGGACCAGTTGAAAAAGCCATTAAAATTGATCCTATTAAATAAATCACACTCATTATTTTTAATATTCTTATAGAAAGATACGAAGTTTTTTCTTGCTTCACTTGTGATAATTCGATCTCCCCGTTCTCAATTCCTTTTTGCAAACAGTCTTCACATAGAAATTCTTCCTTAATTTTTTTACCACCGTGCAACGTACCTGTTATTTCTTTACATCTTGAACATTTTCGATTTATCATGGTGTTATCACTCCAATCTATTCAGATTATACTTATATAATTCTGCATTTACCTTTATATTCCTTTTATGTGTTTTATAGAGAAAGGGCGTGTTTTATGATTTCAAAACTTACGTTTGGCCTGAAAAAATCTACCGCTCATTATGTATTAAGACCTAGTTGTTATGCGATTATTTTCCATTCATCTTCTTTAATGATTGCTGTTATCCAAAAAGGTGACCGTTATTTTTTACCTGGTGGCGGTATGGAAGGTAATGAAACAAAAGAAGAATGTTTGCACCGTGAACTACTAGAGGAATTAGGATGGTCAATTGAAATTGATCAATATATCGGTAATGCGGCACGATATTTTTATGCAGAGAAAGAAGATACATATTATTTAAACGATGGGTTCTTTTATATTGCGAACATGGTGCAGAAAAAAACTGAAAACTGTGAGGATGATCATGTTTTACGCTGGATGTCTCCATTACTTGCTGTTAAGCTTCTCATTCACGATCATCAAAAATGGGCCGTTGAACAAGCGCTTTTATTACAAAAACAAAAAGGATCTCCTTCTATATGAAAGAGATCCTTTTTACTGTTAACTTACTTTTTTCAAATTGAGAGCTGGCTTTTTGATTCCACCTTTTTTTACAACATATAAACCGATGAAGATAATAAGCCCGCCAACTAGTTGCATCATATTGATTTGTTCCCCAATTGTTACTGCCGCAAAGATAACTGCGAACAATGGTACGAGATACATATAAACCATTACTTTCGTTGAGCCTATTTGACTAATGCCGACATACCACATTGCTAGTCCGAAGATGGTCGCGAAGATGATTGAATATGCTAGTGATCCCCAGCTTGGTGTATCTACTGGCAATGTTAATGAATTTACGTTGAATAAACAGTATATAACTAGCGGTACAATTCCAATTAAAGTAGACCATGACGTGACTCTCATTGCGGAGTATTTTGTGATAAGAGGTTGCGCTAATATTGGATACCATCCCCACGCAATTGCTGCGACTAATCCAATTACATTTCCGAGCCACGCATACTCGTAAGTAGCTCCTCCTGTATGCCCTGTTAATAAAACGAATGCTGCACCAATAAACGCTACTATTGAACCAATTTGTACTTTCATCGAAAAACGTTCTTGTTTGTGTAATACTGCTAATATCCCTGTAAAAATAGGTGACATTGCAATTAATAATGAGGCGTTCGTTGCTGAAGTATATTTCACAGATAGCATAAACATCGTTTGATACATTGCCGTACCAACGATACCGACTGCTACTAATCGTAACCAATCTTTTCTTTCAATACGTAATGAGCGTTCCATCATAAATGTAATAAGTAATAATACCGGTGATGCTACTAAAAATCGTAAACTATTAAATTGAATGGATGACATATATGCCACGCCATACTTTCCTATTGTATAATTTGCTCCCCATACTAATGCAACAGATACTAGGAGCCATTCCATTTGCCATCGTTTCATCCAAATCTCCCCTTCCATATTTAGCATAGTAAAATTGGCTGGATATAACACCGTCCAATTGGCTGTTTTTTTACCCAGCCAATTTGTTATACTGAATGTATATAAGAGATGCGGAGGCGTTTGTATGGAATGGAAGCTAGATAACGACAGTAAAATCCCCATTTATCAGCAAGTTGTTGACTTTATTGAAAAACGTATTACATACGGAGAACTTCCTCCAGGAAGCTTCCTACCTTCCGAACGAAAATTAGCTACACAGTTAAATGTAAACCGAAGTACAGTAACGACTGCTTATAACGAACTACGTGCTATGGGAATTGTAGAAAGTACGACTGGTAAAGGTACACGTGTAAGTACACATATGTGGGGCGTTTCTCCAACATTAACGCCGAACTGGAGAAATTTCGTAGAAGGCGGTACATTCTTACCAAACTTACCGTTACTTCGCCATATTCGGGCAGAAGTACAACAAAATGAAAATATTATTGATTTCGCAAACGGAGAACTCGGTTGTAATCTCTACCCACACGATCAACTACAAACAATTTTACGAGAACAACCGTTAACACATTCATTAAGTTACGATCATCCACAAGGCTATCTCCCGCTGAGACAAGCGGTCGTAAAATATATGAAGGAATATTTAAAAGTGGAAGCGACTGAACAATCCATTATGATTACATCTGGCGCACAGCAAGCCTTACACCTTATCGTGCAATGTTTATTAAATCCAGGTGATGCAGTCGCTTTCGAAAGTCCTTCACACTGTTATTCCTTACCGTTATTCCAATCAGCAGGTATTCGTATTTTCCCGTTACCTGTCGATGAACATGGTATTAATCCGGATGATGTACAAGAGTTGTATAGAAAACATCGTATAAAAATGATCTTTTTAAATCCAAATTTCCAAAATCCTACGGGAACGATGCTGCATCCAAAACGTAGAAAAAAACTGTTATCACTTTGCGCAGATTTACGAATTGCGATTGTGGAAGATGATCCTTCTAGTTTACTTACACTAGAAAAGAAACAACCTTGCCCTACTTTAAAATCGATTGATGAAAATGGAACTGTCATTTATGTACATTCTTTATCTAAAATGATTGCACCAGGTTTACGAGTCGGCTGGCTTGTCGCTCCGCAGTCTGTAGTAGAAAGGTTATCAGACGCAAGGCACCAAATGGAATTAGGTATGAGCATTTTCCCGCAGTGGCTTATGCAACAATTTTTCGAAACTGTACCATTTCATTCTCATATCGTACCGTTACGAAAACAATTAGCAGAAAAAAGAGACGTTATCGTTCGCGCCCTAAACGAGCAACTTCATGATAAAATCTCTTTTTCAAACCCGACTGGTGGTATATACATATGGGGAAAATTAAAAGAACCAATAAATGAAAAGCAACTTATTATGCAAAGTTTAAAACAAGAAATCGCCTTTATGCCCGGTAGTATTTTCGGTGCGAAAGATGGTTATATTCGTTTATCTTATGGAAAAGTGAATATTGATCAAATTGAGGAAGGTATTTCTCGTTTGCGAGAGGCTATTTTAATTTGTGAAAAATAACTTTACATAAAGCTCTATCGTTTGACAAAAGAAAAATCTACCATTATTATCAACACGAACCTAGTTTTCCCGCATTAACGGGCAATCAAACTCCCACCTCAAAATTCAGCTGTAGCAAAGAAGTTAGGTGGGAGATCAACTGCCCGTAAATGCCCGATTGGTTCAATTAATAATCAGTGGAGGATGAACCCCCCACTGATTAAAGTTTCACTTTATAGGAGTGATAAAAATGAAAATTTATGTTGATGCAGATGCTTGTCCTGTAAAAGATGTGATTATTTTAGAGGCTACGAATGCAGAAATTCCTGTAACCCTCGTTACTAGCTTTTCTCATTATTCTAATGCTCAGCAACCAAAAGGTGTGGAAACAATATATGTTGATTCCGGAGCAGATGCTGCAGATTACCGAATTATGCAGTTAGCAAAAAAAGAAGATTTAATCGTAACACAAGATTACGGTCTTGCTTCGCTCGCTTTAGCAAAAGGCTGTATCGTACTACACCATAAAGGCTATAAGTATACGAATGATAACATTGAACAATTGTTACAAACACGATATTTAAGTGCAATGGTTCGAAAAAGTGGTAAACGTACAAAGGGACCGAAACCATTTACAGCAGAAGATAAAGAGAAATTTAGAGAGCTCTTTAAAAGTATGATCGCACTTTAAAAATGAATCGTCTATTTGCAAGGAAAACTTCGCAAAAAAAGAAGAGAATATCGGAATGAACATTCTCTTCTTGAGGTTTACCCGTTTAAAATGAAGGTAGATTATCTAAATTATTTTCTTTTATTCCATCCGGTTCACTACGTATAATATCTCTACCATACTTATGAAATACGTCCACATGAGCTAACTTCCCTGATTTTGCTTCACTAAGAGCAGTCATATAATCTAACTCTCTTCCGCTACTTGTTTTAAAAGCAATCAAATCACCTTCATCATTTTTACGAACAGCAACAATTTGTTCTGCTCCTGAAGTAACTTCCTGAGCTATTTCAAATTGAGCTTGCTCTTCCCCTTGATGTAAATAATCATTATATACTTTTTCAAAGTCTTTTTTGTCCATTAAACTCACCTCCAAAACATTTTATTAGTATGGTTGGGAGGTGTTGATTTTATGTACTTTTCTGTTAGAAAAACGAATTTTTAATACCTACGCAAACCCTTCAAAGTCTCCAATATATCATCTGTAAAGGCTGTACTACCCTCTGTCTCTAAAGCTCTGAAATATAAACTTCTTAAGAAAGCTCTAATATTTTGTACCAAAATATCATATTGAGGATGCGGGATGTCTTCAACAATTGCTATGCTATGTAGCCAATTGCTCCACTCTTCTTCAGTTAAAAGATTTTGGTTACGTAACGACATAATTGGTGCTACTAATCTCTCATCCTCAAAGTGAATGTATACGTAGTCATGTAAGCGTACCTTCTGACGAACAGCTGCAAGAATCGCATACGAAAATTCACGATTTTGGATTGTACGTGCTAACGCATCAAGCGCATCTGCTGCATGTGCAGTAGAGTGTGCCCAGCCTTTTCCTTCTACGTAACCTCTTACATCTTCTTCTAAATATACATATTCCAGCACTTGTTCTGCTACACTGTACAGTTGTTCTTCGGATAACAACGGTTCTCTTTCATGAACAGATAAAATAAGCGGTGGAATTAATACGGAGAATGCACGTTTAAATACAGAGTCTGTTCCCTTTTCACCAATTTTATAAAATAAATAATCAGGACTAATTGCTTGTAGCATTAACCCTCGTAATTCTTTTTGTCTAAACACATCATTTGTAATCCATGTATGAAGCGTACTATAAATTAAATCATCACGTAATTCAGCATCTGGTGATCCGATATAATCTAGCATCCACTGCGCATATGGATATGCATCTACGTCTTCTGGTACAGCATAATTGTTATTTTTAATTTGTAGTAGTTCTTCTTTTAGTTCTAGTACTTCATTCATTATATTTCTTGTCCCCTTTTTGCGTTTTTTATTGTCTTATCCCCTTTTATTTGCTTCATAAAATTAATTTAATTATAACAATAAACAAAAGGCTATACATATATTTCTGATTATGTATTACGCTCTTTCATGAAATATAACTTCTGGATTTCCTAAATCACTATTCTTAAATATAACATTCGCACACTCTTTCGGATTATGCTCATCTATATACATTTTACAAGCCGCGTGATACCTGTTTAAAAACATCTTCTCTGCTTCTTCATAACTTCCAAAAGCTTCAGTTTCCCGCTTAGCACCACGTTTTCTCGCAATCTCAAAATTTGTATCTACAAAGATTTTGTAATCAAATAAATCCGCAACGTCTTTTTTCAATAGAAACGTTCCATCTACTATTAATATCATATTTTGCGTGGCCAATAGCGGCTCATTATGTACAGGCATATCCGTTATTAAGTTATGAGAAATCGTTTCATACTGTAAATTTTCGTTAGGTCCTAAAGGCATTAATAATCTTTCTTTGAAAGCTATATAATCGTGTGCATCTTCATAATACCCTCTTGCAGATTCTTTTCCTTTTGCATAGCGAATCACTCTTGGATTATGAAAATCATCAATGCTGGCGCGTGTTACTGGTAATCCTCGTTTTTTTATTTCTTCCGCTAGTTCGTTTGCAAATGTTGTTTTTCCTGAGGCTGTAATACCGCTTACTCCAACTCTTATTGGATGGGTTAAGTTTAGCTTTACAATATGATCTGCAATTTCTTTGATTCTTTGTTTTCGGTTCATGATATCTCCCTTTATAATTAGTTGACATAATATAATTATAGATAATAATTCATGTCACTACTTGTCAGTAAATTGATATCCTTTCTCGAATCGCTGATATCTCGAAAAAATCATTGATATATTTTAAGTTATGATAGATATATTTGAAAAATCGTTGATATATTATTAGCTTACTTTCCCTTAAACCCTCGATATAAAGCAGTCCGTAATTCTTGTTTGTATTCTTCAATTTCTGGCATTTCGAGTTCTTCTGCTAGTCTGATAGCTAATTCAATATCATACGGTACTCGTACAAGTTGAATAGAAAAGCTCGCTGCTTCTTTTTCATTGTAAGTCCCTTCAAATATTAAATAGGAAGCTTGCGTTATTTCAAGTGGGTTTCCTACGCTACCGGCATTACATAACGTTTTCCCTCTGAAATTTTGAACGAACGCTTGGTGAACGTCACCGTAACAAACGACATCTGGTTTTCTTTCCCCTTCTATATTTTCCGTCAGATCACTATTTTCGAACATACTAATACGTTCTTCTCTTGAAGCGTGTGGTTGAATTCTTTCATATAAACTTCTCGGTGAAGCGTGAAACATACGAATGAATTTTCCACTCATATAAAACTCGATTGAAAATGGTAAGTTTCTTAAATAGTCATTTTGTTCTTCCGATAATTGTTTTTGATGCCATTTCAATGCTTCAAATTCAGTCGGCTTTGTAATAAAATCATCCCAGTTTCCCATTACGACTACTTCACATTCTTTACGAATGATTTCAATTGCTTCACTGGAATGAGGTCCTTTTCCTACTAAATCTCCAAGGCAAATAATGCGCTCGATTCCTCTTAATTTAATATCATTCAACACGGATTCTAATGCTTGAATATTACCGTGAATATCTGAAATTACTGCTATTTTATCCATATAAATTACTCCTTTATTTATTAAATTCGCTTGATTGATACCATTTTGGAATATAAGATGAAAAATGATTATGATCTTCTAAAATTCCATTTAATCTTTCCTTCATATCATCTACTAAATGCGGTGTACTTCGATTCGTCCAAACGATATCCGCTGGGAATGTCATCGCGACGTACAATGTATACAGTTTCCAAAAATGAAGCGATGGTTCGCCTCCGAAATAACCGTGAACTTGTCCAACCGCAAATGGTTTACTTATTCTTATAGTAAAAATCGCTACGTTATAAAAATCGTGTATTGGATCACCAAAATCATATCCACCAAAATCGATAACGATAAATTCCTTATTATGAATCATGCTATTTGCTGGATGGAAGTCATCATGTAAAAATCTTATTGGACGATTTCCCAATAAATCTTTATGATTTTCTACAAAGGTTAATACTGGCTTCAAATCCAGAAAATTCACCTCGTAATCTGTTAGTGCCTCTATGTATCTTTCGTATTTATTCCATCTAGATGTTTCCCATTTATTACTTGCACTTTCTCTTTCAATTGAGTGAATCCTCTTTAATACTTCCCCTGCTTTTCTTCCTGCATTATACTGTTCTTCCAACGATAACTTCGTTAAACCTTCTTCACCATTTATACCTCGGGTCCATTCAAATACTTGAACACATTTATTTAATTTCTCAATTATTATGAAATGAATTAACTTGGGTGTTGGAATATGTAATGACTCTAATTGTTTCATATACGTATATTCTTCTTGTTTACGTTCAAAATGAACAGCATCACATACTTTTACAAAATAGGTTTCTTGATTCTTTAATTCAATTTTATACTTCTCTTCATGTGAAAAACCTTTTGAAATAGCTGTACACGTTGCAATACGAGGCCATTCTAGTATTCTCTCTATCTCTCTAAGCATTTCTTCCACAACGTTCACCTCTATCAATATATGTACAAACTCCCTAACACTTCATGCTCTCGTTTATTTCCACCTTTAAACTCTACTGCAAATGGATATTCACCATTCTTATTCAAATGTTCTAGTACTAGCCCTTCTCCAATCGGTTCACAAAACTGCACATGAATATCTCCAAATACTACACTTTGACACTCGGCATTCCATTTTTCATTTTTCACAACTGAGCTTGTAGATAGCTCCATTACTTCTTTCCATTTCCGTACTGTTTCTCGAACATTTTTTACTGCGTAATGAATCGTTTCAATTTGTTGCACTTTGTTTTTATGTTCAGTAATCGTCCCACTGTTACGTAAATCGTTTCTTCTTTCTTCGTCCGTTTCATTCCACTGTATAAAGAAAGGTAATTTCGGTCCGTTCTCTTCTTGCTTAACGAATAACATTTTCCATTCTAAAAGTCGGCCATCTTTTCTCATACGTTTCCCTTCAAATGGCCCTATCGTATGTAAGCCGTACTTATTAAAGTTAACTGCTAGCTCCTCAATTGCATCTGTTCGGATCGCGATTTGTAGCATTCCTTCTCCATTTTGTAGTTTCACCACTGTTTCTTGTACTAATGGATTTTCTGCTTCTTTCGCTTTTTCTTCATGTTGAACTGCTAAAAATTCTATATATGATAAATCAAAATAACTTAAACTATTCCAAGTACCCCAATTCGTATGCTCTCCGCCTAATACAGTATGAAATCCCAGTTCCTGCATTTGTTTTGCCGCTTCCTCCGGTGTACCATGAACTGTGTGAACGAGATGATCAAATCGTAACATGTCTTTCTCCCCTTTCTCTCCATCCTTTTATTGTATATTTTATTTTTCTTTCATTCAATTCAAAAACTTTAAAACCCAGTTGATTTATACGATTAATATGTATTATAATGAAACAAATTTAATTATTGCTGATTGGAAAAACCAAAGGCACTTTTCTCATACGGGAAAAGTGTCTTTTTCATTTATTATTACAGGGGGATTATTTATGCAGAAATTAATTGTCTTTGCTATTATTGGATTTTTCGCTCAATTGATCGATGGAGCACTCGGAATGGCGTATGGGGTAACGTCTACTTCACTATTATTAATGTTTGGTATTGCACCGGCTGTAGCTTCCGCATCGGTTCATTTAGCTGAAGTCGTTACAACTGCAGCTTCTGGCGCATCTCATATCAAATTTGGAAACGTTGATAAATATACAGTTTCCAGGCTTACATTACCTGGGGCAATCGGCGCATTTATTGGGGCATGTTTTTTAAGTAATTTGCCTGGAGATGTAATCAAACCGTACATTTCCGTATTTTTATTTACTTTAGGGGTTTATATTTTATTACGATTCATCATTCAAAAACAAATTGTCACTTCAAATAAGCGTATGTCTGCCAAACAACTTGTGCCGCTTGGTTTATTCGCTGGATTCGTTGATTCAACTGGTGGCGGTGGTTGGGGGCCGATTACGACACCCGTTCTTCTAGCAAGAGGAAATGAAGCTAGAAAAGTTATTGGATCTGTAGATACGAGTGAATTTCCTGTTTCACTCGCTGCAACAATCGGCTTCTTCATCTCACTTGGCTGGGAACAAGTAAGCTGGGTTTGGGTATTTGCCTTAATGCTCGGCGGTATTGTCGCAGCTCCAATTGCTGCATGGTTAGTCCGCATCGTTCCACCCCATTTACTTGGCGTATTAGTTGGTGGTCTTATTATATTTACAAATATACGTACACTGCTTACTACATTTAAAGTGGATCCAACTGTTATTTCACTTTCTTACGTTGCAGTTGGTCTTGTCGTTATTATTTCTATTTTCATTGCTGTTCGAAATCATTCCAATCGCCCTCACGCATCAACGGCTGAGTATCCGAATGATCAGAAGCAAATGCTACCATAACTATAAAAAATACCGCTCAATTTAGAGCGGTATTTTTTATTTTTCTATTTTCCAATTAATCATCGTTTCTGTAGCATTTACTCTCTTCATATGTAACTTTTCTAAAACACGCATCGAACTATAGTTATCTAGGAGTGTCTCCGCAATTATTGTTTCTACCTCTCCTGTTTTGAAAGCCCAATCGATTAGTTCTCTTACAGCTTCTGTTGCATAGCCCTGATTCCAATATTTCTCAATAAATCCATAGCCTATTTCTACTGTTTGATTCTCGTTTGGTTTCCCTTTAAACCCAATATCACCTAAAACGCTATCATCTTCTTTCCGAAAAACATACCACGCTCCCCATGGTAATAAAGCCGCATCTTGTTTTACATTCTCTACATGCCCTACAATATGCGGACCGCTATTATATCCTTGCTCGTTAGCGACTTGAATCCTCTCTTCTGTACACGGCACTATATAGAGCCTTTTTGTTTCTAATTTCATTTTGATTTCCCCTTTTTGCTTAAACGTTACTCTAATTATAACAAATAATATGACTTTATTATGAATGTCGAATTATATTTTTCTGAATTTTCTTTTTATTTAGAGGGTTTTTCAATATTTTTTGCGAAACATTTGTATAACAATTTTTTCTTTGCTTATTGCTACATAATAGTAGGTTCGGGTGGAGTTTTGCAAGCGTTTCCTATACAATAACCGATATTTTTTGACTTTTCCTAACAAAATATCTTGCAATATATTCAGAAAGTCATTACAATTGCCATATATTAAAAATCTTAGCAATATATAAATCCTCATCAATCCGATGAGGTAGAGGTTGCGACTTTTAATAGTAAAACGGACGAGACACAGAGAATGTCACCGACTCCGTTTGAAAGGAAAAGTTGCCGAAGTTTATATTTCTTCTCTGGAAATATGAGCTGGGGCTGTCTCCGAAAGGAACAGAACTGTCACGTTTACAAAATTACCGTGTAAACGTGGGGTGCTATCTTAACGGAAGGGTATGATGGGGTGGTTATTTGTGAAACGTTCCGCCAAATTCCTTTGGCGGTTTTTTGTATTTTTCTCCCCCGCTCCTTCCTAACCTACAAGAAAAGGAGTGTTGAACATGAATAGCGCAACAAATCAATCTACCTCTAAAACGCAAACTACACAAGGACAAGGTGAATTAAAACGCGGATTAAAATCGCGTCACCTTACGATGATTTCTCTCGGCGGTACAATTGGTACCGGACTATTTCTTGCCAGCGGTGGTGTCATCCATTCAGCTGGTCCTGGCGGCGCATTAATTGCATACGCCGCAATTGGAATTATGGTTTACTTCTTAATGACAAGCTTAGCTGAACTCGCAGCTTACATGCCTGTTACTGGATCTTTTAGTACGTATGCAACAAAATTTGTTGATCCATCACTTGGCTTTGCACTTGGATGGAACTATTGGTATAACTGGGCCATTACAATCGCTGCTGAACTTGCAGCCGTAACATTAATTATGAAATTTTGGTTCCCAGATACCCCTTCTCTTATTTGGAGTGGATTATGTTTAGCTATTATTTTCCTTTTAAACTACTTATCTGTTAAAGGGTTTGGTGAATCTGAATATTGGTTCGCACTTATTAAAGTAGTTACTATTATTATCTTTTTAATTGTCGGCTTCATGATGATTTTCGGAATTATGGGCGGCGAAACTGTTGGCTTCAAAAACTTCACTGTTGCAGATGCTCCATTTAACGGCGGCATCATGGCAATTATCGGTGTGTTTATGGCAGCTGGTTTCTCCTTCCAAGGTACTGAATTGTTAGGAGTTGCTGCTGGTGAAACATCTGATCCAGAGCGTAATATTCCGAAAGCAATTCGTTCTATCTTTTGGCGTATTCTTTTATTCTATATCCTTGCGATTCTCGTTATCGGTTTATTAATTCCTTATACGACTGAAAGCCTTGCTGCAAGTGATGTAACAGTAAGTCCATTTACACTTATTTTTGAAAAAGCGGGCGTTGCCTTTGCTGCCTCTGTTATGAACGCTGTTATTTTAACGGCAGTACTATCTGCTGGTAACTCTGGTATGTACGCATCAACTCGTATGCTTTGGGATTTAGCTCGCCAAGGAAAAGCACCAAAATTCTTAGGCAAATTAGATAGCCGCGGTGTACCTGTAAACGCATTAATCGTAACGTCAATTGTCGGTAGTATCGCTTTCATTGCTTCTTTATTCGGTGACGGTGTTGTATACATTTGGTTATTAAACGCATCTGGAATGTCTGGCTTTATCGCATGGGTTGGAATAGCAATTAGTCATTACCGTTTCCGTAAAGCATATACCGTACAAGGCAAAGATTTAAAAGACTTACCATATAGAGCAAAATGGTTCCCATTCGGTCCAATCTTCGCATTTACACTTTGTATCATCGTAATTTTAGGACAAAACTACGGCGCATTTATGGGTGAATCAATCGATTGGAACGGCGTACTCGTTTCTTACATCGGTTTACCACTCTTCTTAGTACTATGGTTAGGATATAAATTTACGAAAAAAACAAAAGTGATTCCACTTGATAAATGTGAACTAAAATAAAGTGAAACGAGCAAACAAATTTGTTTGCTCGTTTTTTATTGCAAACCTCTTTGCTTCCCTATTACTCCTGTTTTTGCCATAATAGAAGAAATATAATTAAAGGTTGGGATACAATGAACATTCGCATTACTGATGAAGCAAAAGCAGCTATACATAGATTAGAACGTAAAGACAAAAAGATCATTCGCATTAGAGGGACAATGACAAACTCTTGTAGTATTTTCGTTGATGTCGATTTAATTTGGGATACATATAACGCAGATGATGTTGTATATGAAGATGCAGATCTTATCGTACAAATGGATTCATTCACGAAAGACTACACTGGTGATACGGTGAAACTTGATTATAAGACGACAGGTTTTAGTATTACGACTCCGAGTGAGACTTTAGTTTATGGATTGTCGATTAAAAAATAAAAATTGTTTTCATTTGACCACTGAGGTGAAAAAATGGGTAAATATGTTCCGTTAAAATTTTTATTTAACGAAGAATTAGCAGAAAAAATGGCTGATTCTATTTGTAAACACGATCCTACTTTCTCTAAAAGAAACTTTGTATCTTCTGTAACATGTAAAGTTGAAAATTTAGAGTTAAAGCATCGTATTGAAGTAATTGCAGATGAATTACACAATGCTTTACAAAAAGATTTTAATGCAGCCATACATATATTACTGAAAACATTAGGACCAGAAAATACAACAGAAGTAGGCACATTTACATGTATGAAATAACGAAAAGGAATACTGCTGAATATGCCATTCGGCCTTTTCTTCAAACATACCATGAAGACACACTAGACATATTGCAACAGTGGATTTATGACGAAAACAGCCACATTAGAAGATTAGTTTCTGAAGGTACAAGACCAAGGCTTCCTTGGGCTAAAAAAATTGGAGCTCTAAAAGGTGACTTTAAGAACAATTTACAGCTTCTTGAACCTTTAATGAATGACCCTTCTAAATATGTTCAAAAATCTGTAGCCAATCATATGAACGATATTACGAAAGAAGATAAAGAACTCGTTTTTCAGTGGTTACAGCAATTACGTGATAAACAGCATCCTATTAATCCTTGGATTATAAAACATGGACTAAGAACAGTAATAAAAAGTGGTACTTTACCAAAAAATTTTTCTTTTTAAGTATTTTAAACAAAACCGCTTATGCTTCAAAAATGAAGCATAAGCGGTTTTCCTTTTGAATACAGAAATAACAAACATAAAAAGTACTTTAAATTTCTTCTTTATATCATTATTTTACTAACTCTTCTATGTTATTACTTTCCTTAATTTTTTCGGATGATAGCCAGAGTGAATAACTTGTTCCATCCTTGTTCCTTAAATATATGTTAAATTCCTTATTATATAGTTCTTCTTTAAGAATAGTGACTACCTTTCTCAAATCATCTATTACATATGGATCATTTCTATATTTTATCTCACTGTCATTGAAAACTAATGTCAATTCATACTCTAGACAATTGCCGTCTTTCGGGTGTGGACAAGTAATATCCTCAATTTCAAAACGATCATTTTGAATTTCATTTAACCTTACGCCTACTTTTGTTTCAGTTTGAACCAAATATGTCCAATAACCGCTTACTGTGTTTTTCATTGTTAAAAGCAGTTCTTCTTTCGTTATAGCTTTTTGCACATTTTGAAAAGGCAAGCCTATAGATTCACCATTATAATCCTCAATTTCAAGTGTTGTTATCTTTCTATTACTCTTCTGAATGAATTGGATTAGAGCATATAAACGATCTAATTCTTTTGATTCAAATTGACTGTAATCAATCTTGTCACTCATTTTTAAAGTTAATAATAACTTATCCGTTGGTTTCTCCTCTATATCATCATCCACTATATATTGAAAAACATTTTTATTTTCAGGTTCCACGTAACCTAATTTTTTAATTTCTTCTAGCATTGGTTTAAATTTCTTATATTCCTCATATGTTTTTTTCCGTATTGATATTCATCACCTTTTATTATTGAATATAAGAAGCCATCTACCTCTACTCTAAATTGAATATTTTTGTTATTTTTTGCTTGAACAGTATGATATGTATGCCCCATATTCCCTTCGTTTATAGCACCCCAATGTGTTACAATCACATCAATTCCGTGCTTTTTTTTCACATATTTTTTCACCTGATCGTCATCTTTATAATTACACCCACTTAAACATAAGAAACATAACAATACTAACATTACATTTTTCATTCTTTTCATATAGCACCTTGCCCTCTTTTCGCATAAACAAAATATTCCATATATAAAGAATACTAAATCGCTGAATGTTTTCAAAGAATTAAAATATTTTTACACTCGGTATATATATCTATTTCTTTTATTAATGGCTCTAATAAGTTTTAATATTGATAATCGAATATAATAAAAAGAAACCTAAATTTAAGGTTTCCCATTTTTACCAACAATTTAAATTTTAATAGATATTTTTTAGCCAAGTAATAATTCGTAGTACCTGAAACGACTCAAACCAAGTAATGAAAAACAGGACAACAAAGAAAGAGATAAGTGATATGAATTTTAATCTTCCATCTTCACGTCTAGCAATCGCTATAATACTCAGAACCACTCCAATTAAAAAAGAAATATACCCTAATAGGATAATAGGCTCAGAATAGCTATCTATTATCCTATTTAATCCAAATAATAACATTCCAAAAGTCATCAAGGTTATTGAAAATACACTAAATTTTTTCATAATTCAACCTCCAGTATAATTTTACTATTTTATGGAGAGAATAATTTTTTTATGCGTATGAATGAACAATTACACTATAAAAGTAGATAACTCAATTTATTTTTTCATTAAACAACTGCCTTCTTTTATACCCTCAAAGGATTTTCACTCAATTAACCCGAATATATAAATAACAATTCTCACAAGGAGTAACTTTATATGAATCTATTCGAACACGAAACATAAAACCGTTCCACTTTAATAAGAGGTCCTCCCTTTTTCTTTTCTCATCATATCATCCATTAAAAAAATAGGAGGACATAATTATGAAACGTGATCCATTATTTTTAACTTTATTAGAAAGTGCAAATACACATTTTAGCGGCTGGGATTTTTCTTTCATTTCAGAAACAGGTCGAATGAAGAGCGAGCCTTTATCGTGGTCATACGGCAGTACTGCTTTTCAGCTTATGCAACGTGCAGAATCAATGCTCGATATGGGTACTGGCGGCGGAGAGTTTTTATCTATGTTACAACCGTTCCCGTCAACTATATTCGCTACTGAGGGCTACGCTCCAAATGTGCCAATTGCTCGAAAGAAATTAGAGCCTTTAGGGGTTACCGTTGTAGAAGTGACCGATGATACTGCTTTGCCATTTCAAGATGGTCAATTTAATTTAATTATAAATCAACATGAATCGTATGCTGCTTCTGAGGTAAACAGAATTCTTTCTCCAAGTGGCGTTTTTCTTACACAACAAGTTGGCGGTCTTGATTGCGCGGAACTTAATGAGCAGTTTGGCTCACCACTAAATAGCGAATTTGCAAGTTGGTCTCTCGAAACCGCATGCAGTGAGTTAAAGCAAAATGGATTTACTATCTTAGATGCAAAAGAGGAATTCCCTTTCCAACGCTTTTATGACATTGGCGCTATCGTCTATTATTTAAAAGCGATTCCGTGGCAAATTCCTGATTTTACTGTTGAAAGGTATTGTGAGGAATTATATCGTATACATGAAATCATCTTACAAAAAGGTTATTTTGATGTGAAGCAACATCGTTTTATGATTAAGGCGATTTGTAGCTAACAAAAAGAGGTGGCAAATCCACCTCCTTTTTGCTCCGTTTACATATGTTCTCTACTCTTTCATAATAAGAAAAGTTATATCATGCATATTACAATTATGACCAATGAATTGTATTTCTGAAACATATAATCACCTCGCATATATGATGAGAGCAAAAACGTGATTTTTCACTTTCCTCTTCTATTGAGAAATGAGTTGTTTTTCATATCGCTTGTTCGCATCATCTTCTGTCAAACATGCAGTTGTGTAATGAATAATATTCCGGTTATCATACGTAAACATATGTTCTAACTTATTTTCTTCTGTTAATACTGTCGGTAAGTATTTTGGTAAATTGCTAACTACTCCTCTATTATCACCATCTAATATCCAATCAATTTCTTTCCATTCTAATAGACCTTCAGCCGTACGTAATGGTGTATTCATTTGCATTCCATCTGGCAAATCAGCAACGAACACATACATTCCTTCACTAGCCTGGGGCTCATCTTTACCCTTAAAACCAACAGTCCCTTTATACGTTACACTTGAAAGTTCTATGCCCGTTTCCTCAAATGTTTCTCTAATTATTCCTTCGTATGGCGTTTCATTATCTTCTATTTTTCCTCCAACACCATTCCACATCCCCATATTCGGCTTTTTATTTCTATTTAATAGCAGTATTTTATCGCTTTTTCTAATAAAGCAAATTGTGTATTTGTACATACGATCATTTCCTTTCATTTTCCACATGAGTTATTTGGCTTATTTTCAAGTATCGACGAGTCTAAACATAAATTTTTCATATCATTTAATCCAAAAGGTTTTTTAAAGAAAATAAAGTGAAACTTTAATAAGTGGGGTTTTGCTCCTTTCCCACTTATTCTATTATTTTCATTTTTGAAAAAGGATAATATACAAATTCCACCTTGCCAATTATGTTATCTTCTTCAATATATCCTAAGCCATTTCGACTATCTCTACTTACTTCGCGGTTATCTCCCATTACAAATAACTTATTTGGCGGAATTTTTGTCTTTTGAAAGTTATAAAACACTTGTGTGTTGTTAAATAAATCTTTGTTTGTATATGGTTCTTCTTGCTTTTTATCGTTCACATATACCTTTCCGTTCGTTATGTTAATTACATCACCAGGAAGCCCTATTACACGTTTCACATAATATTTCGATTCATCCGCTTCCTTTATAATGACAATTTCTCCGTGTTGTAAATTAGAAAGACGTACTACTGCTTTATTTACAAATACGTAGTCTTCTTCATATAAAGTCGGCTGCATCGATTCCCCTTCCACCTTACATAAAGTAAAAGAATGGTAGCCTATGACTATCACCAATATAAATAGTATGTACTTTCCCCAGCCTCTCTTAATCTCCTTTTTCATATCCATTCCCACCTTATAAAGCGCTTTTTAACTCAAAAAATATATCACTGCACAATATGTTTCCATGCAGTGATACTATTTTTACTGTGCCTTGTTCGGTTGTTCTACTGGAATTGAATTTGTATTTGATCTATTTGTTTTTAATTCAAAATACGCATCCAAAATCTCTTTACCAATCGCAGAATTAATTCCTGATTTATCATCATTCACCCATGGTACAACAACTGAAAAAGCTACTTCCGGATCAGCATCATATGGTGCATAACCGGCAAGAGTTAAATTATAACATTTTTTTCGGTTGTTGTTCTCATCTCTTCCAATATCACTTTCTCCACCATATACTGTCTCAGCTGTTCCTGTTTTTCCCGCTGGTTTATATGGTAGACCTTTAAACGTTCCGGTACCTGTTCCGTCAGCTTCTTGAAAAACTCTTCTAAATCCTTCTTTTACATGATTAATGTACGAAGTGTCCATATCCACTCTATTTAATACAACTGGTTCAATCGACCGAACGACTTTTCCTACATCCTCTGGTCTATTCGGTTGCTCTCTAACTTCTTGTACAATTTGTGGCTTCATTCGGTAACCGCCATTTGCAATGGTTGAAATATATTGTGCAAGCTGAAGCGGCGTATATGTATCATACTGTCCAATCGCGTAATCAAGTAAAAATCCGGGTATGTTATCAGTTCTACCTACTTGACCAATTGATTCATTTGGCAGGTCAATACCAGTCGACACACCTAGGCCAAATTGTCTAAAATAGTAGCGCATTTTATTAAATGTTTCTTGTTTAATATCTAATGGATTGTTTGGGACATAATTAATGCCTGCCATTTTTAAAGCCGTATTAAACATATAAACGTTCGATGACACTTGCAAAGCTCTTAAATCATCAATATCCCCAAATTCTTTCCACGATTTCTTCGGCTTAGAACTTCCTTTAAAATACATTGGCGCATCAAAGAAATGTGTATACGGCTTAATCGCTTCTGTTTGATATCCAGTTAATAAAGTAGCCCCTTTTACAGTTGACCCTAACTCATAAGAACTTGTCATCGTTCCTAATGCATAATCTTCTATTTGCATACCGCCATCTTTATTTACAATTTTCTTTCCTGCCATTGATAAAATTTGACCGTTTTTCGGATTCATCATTACTACGAACGCACGATCCATCATCGGCTCTGCAGCATGAAAGGCTCGTAAATTCTTTTCAAGGCTTCCCTCTACTCTTTTCTGTAAATCCATATCGACTGTTAACATCAAGTTATTTCCACTTTTTCCTTCAGTCACTTTTTCTGTTCGAACAATCTTCCCTGCTTTATCCATAATATTTTTAGACTGTTCTTTCGTTCCATGTAGTGCATCTTCGTATTGTTTTTCAATGTAACTTTTACCAATACGGTCGTTTCGATTATAATCACGAACTAAATAATAATCTAATTGTTCTCTTGGCAACCCTTCATTTTCATTAGAAACGCTACCTAGTATAGAGCGCAGTATTTTATCATTTGGGTATTCACGTTCCCAATCTACTGTCGTATCTACCCCCGGTAAACTTGCCAACCTTTCACTAACGACAGCATATTCATTTTGACTTACATCTTTTTTAACGATTTGCGGCGTCATTTTATATCCCGCATTCATTTTGCTTTTAATGGCTAGTACTTCTAGGTCTTCTTTTGAAAGTTCACTTAATTCTTCTTGTGTAATTCTTTCCCGGCGCAGTTCTTCTACTTTTTTATCTAACTCTTTTCCTTCTATTTCTTGCTTTCTAAATTTACTCTCATCTTCTTTCGTTACTTTCGCTGCTGCCCGCTTTTCATTTAACTGCATCCAAAAATCCTTTTTATCTGTTTCTGTTAACTTGTCTATGTCCTCTTGCGACATTTCAATTAGCTTAGCTAAATCTCTTGCTACTTGTAAAACTTCTTTCGAGTCTACTCCTCTCATTTTCGTATATGTAACGGTTCGCAATGGTTTATTATTTACAATAACGTGACCTTGCCGATCAAACATTTTCCCTCTAGGAACGGGAGTGCTTACCGTTACATCTTCCTTTTTATTTACTTCATTTCTATACGTTTCTCCATCAATGATTTGTACTTTACCTAATTGAATTATAATAGCTGAAAATAAAAGAAAGACAATAAAAAATAGTACATTTAACCGAAATGGAATATGAGTCTTTTTCTTTTTCGATAGTTTTTTCTGCTCCTTTTTCTGTCTCATTTCGCTCCCTCGCTTCATTCTATTAACATTTCTACGCAAAGTCATTATGTATCAAATTTATTTATATGATATATATAGAATTTTATATTAATTATATAAGAAATAAAAGATTTAATTTTCAGTTTTTTATTTTTATATCCTATTTATTACCATTCCCTGAATGCAAAATAACATGAATATTATTCTAAAAGAAAAATGGAGCAAATTTATTTTTATAAATTATAGAGATGTTGTTACTACATTATCAAAATGTTTTCATATGGCTTAAAACAGCGATTACTCAAATAAAAAACTGAGGTATCTACCTCAGTTTTTTCGATAACTTATTTCATTAAAGATACCTCTTCAACAAATTCACCAATTTTATTTTGAAAAACATAATCAAAGTTATATTCCTGTCCTGTTAACTCTTCATTTACTAAAATAGTTGTTGCCCCTACTTCTCTCTTTGCGATTTCCGGGAATGAAGCGACAGGTTGTACTTTTAATGACGTTCCCATAACGAGAAGTACATCTGTTTCATATAAACGTTTCATCGCATTTTGATATTGAGGCAGTGTATCTCCGTATAAAACAACGTCTGGATTTAAAATGAAATTACACTTCTCACAGCGCGGCACTTCATGATCAATCATATACTGTAAATCATATCCCGCTTTACACTTCGGACAATGTGCTGTTTGAAGTGTTCCATGTAAATCAATGACATGTTTACTGCCACCTAATTGATGTAAACCGTCAATATTTTGCGTTAAAATCGTAATATCTTTCCCTTGTTCTTCTAGCTCAGCTAAAAAACGATGTCCACGATTTGGTTTATATTGATGGAACGTATTAATTTGAAAGATTTCTTTATAATGCTTCCAAAATTCTTTCGGACTTCGGTTATAGTACCCTCTTGATAAATACATCTCCACATTCGCATCAGCATACAATCCATTTGCTGAACGGAAATCTGGGATACCACTTTCCGTACTTGCACCAGCGCCTGTTAATACTGTAATTTTCTTCGCTTTTTCTAAAATTAAACGTACTTCTTCAAATTGTTGCACAAAAATCACCTCTATGTATTTTCCTATTCTTATTATACCAGTTGTTTACAGGAGGTGTTGTACAATTCATTTTACTTAATGCGTTGCGCCCCCAATCTCTACAATATCTACTTCAACTGTCATCGTTACTTCAATTGCCAATTCTATTCCCTTACTAATAGTAGAAAGTGACATACTCGGTTGCCCTGGATAATTACTCGCTTGTTCTAGTAAAAACGGAATATGAATGAATCCGCCTTTTATTTTCTTATCATGTTTCTCTAATTCATGCATAAGTCCATAGAATAAGTGATTACAAACGAATGTGCCTGCCGTCTGTGACACAGATGACGGTATGCCCTCTTCGCGAAGTTTTTTTACGATTGCTTTCATCGGAAGTGTAGACCAATACGCAATCGCTCCTTCTTCTACAACCGGTACATCTACTGGCTGATTCCCTTCATTATCAGCAATTCTTGCATCATCAATATTAATTGCGACACGTTCTATCGTAATATCTGGTCTGCCCCCAGCTTGTCCGATACATATAGTAATTTCCGGCCCCAGTTCTTCTATATACTCTTTTAATACGCTTATTGATTTATGAAATACAGTTGGTATTTGTTTGCTTATTATCTTGTATTCTCCAATTGTTTTTTCATGCAAACCTTTTGCTACTTCCCAAGCTGGATTGATATTTTCTCCGCCAAACGGATCAAACCCTGTTAATAATACTGTTTTCATAGTTTTATCCTCCTAATTAAAAACGATATACAAGGCCGTACATAATAAACATATTTATGATAAAAATTGAAAGAGCAATTGGTACTTGCGCTTTAATAACCGCATTTTTATCCTTTAGCTCTAAAAGCATCGCAGGTACGATATTAAAGTTTGCTGCCATTGGCGTAAGCAGTGTTCCGCAATATCCAGCAAACATACCGAGTGCTGCCATAATTGCTGGGTTTCCGCCGTGCATTTGAACTATTAAAGGTAAGCCAATTCCGCCAGTAATAACAGCAAACGCTGCGAATGCATTTCCCATTACGACTGTAAATAGCATCATGCCTAAACAGTACGCCATAACAGCAACGAACGGATACTCTGTCGGTAACACTTGTCCGACTAAATCAGAAACGACTTGTCCAACGCCCGACTTCGCGAAAATACCGCCAAGTGCCGCTAACATTTGTGGTAAAATAACAGCCCAGCCGACAGCTTGTAATAGTCTGCTTCCTTCTTGAACAGGCGTTGTTATTTTCGATTTTGTAATACGCATCGCCGCGACAAATGCGAGTAATGCACCAAGCGCTAATGCAACTAAAGTTACTTTATCTGGATCAACAAGAGAGACATTTCCCCATTTAATTTTCCCTAACGTCAACGTACCGATAATTGTAAAAATAGGAATTAATAGTGCAGGCATAAAAATTTTATTTTTTAATTTCTCAGCATGTTTTACACGTTCTTGTACTGGAACTTCTTTTTCCTCTGATTTTGTCACTTTATTTAGCGAGGCTAAAACGACCATAGCGAGCACGATACAGCCAACGTAAAACGAAGGAATTACATTTCCAAATAAAAATGTAACTGCAAACAATGCCCAAAATAAACTAGAACCGAATCTGTTTGGATGTTCACGATCGAATGCGATACGAACAGCGATAAAAGCAACAATTATCCCTAATACATAATAGATTGTATCCATTGTGATGATGTTCATATTAGATTGCCTCCTTCTCTTCTTTTCCTTCTGCCTTCATTGTTTTCTCTATATATTTATCAAACCTTCTAAATCTAATCCAGCTTACAATAAGTGCAGATATTGCTGTCGGAATGCCCCAAAGTGCCATATCCCATACACCGACATGCATACCTACTGAATCGAAGAATCCTTTCATTAATAAAATAGCACCAGTTGCGATGAAAATATCTTCTCCGAAAAACCAAGCTGTATTTTCCGCAGCAGCTGCGTTTGCTTTAATCTTTTCTCTTAATTTTCCAGGAAGTTTACCGTATTTACCTTGCGCAGCCCCTTCTGCCATCGGTGCAACGAGCGGCCTTACTGTTTGCGCATGCCCACCAATATTAAGCCCTAGTGCTGCTGATGATTCTCTTATCGTAAAATATGACATTAATACTCTTCCAGTTGTTGCTCCTTTTGATTTCGTTATAAGTGCTTCGGCTCTCTCTTTTAAACCGTAACGCTCTAAAATTCCGATTACCGGTAAAGTTAATATAATTGGCATAGACATATATCTATTTTCTATGAAAAATTTACCGAACATGCTGATCACATCATAAAAACTTAATCCTGAAACCATACCAGTAACAATACCTGCAACCATAACTACTAAAAGTGTATTTAATCTAAATAAAAAGCCCACTGCCACTAATAATATCCCGATTAATTTCACCAATTCCAACACTTCCCCTCATTTTTTATTTCGGTGCACATATAGAAATACCATCATGTCCGAATGTTCTGTATATTCTTTCTGCAAATTGCACTGCTTTTTCCCCATCACCGTGTAAACAAATCGTTTGCGCCTGAACTGCTACTTTCTCTCCATTGATCGAATTTACATGGCCTTCTTTCACCATTTGAAGTACTTGCTTTATCGCTTCGTCTTCATCTTTTATAAGCGCATTTTCTTCTGTACGGCTCGTTAATGTACCATCTTGTTTATACGTACGATCCGCAAAAGCCTCTTGTACGAGAGTTACATTGTATTTTTCTGCAGCCTGTATAAACGCCTCGCTATTTGCTAATCCGTAAAGTAATAGACTTGGATTTATATGATAAATTGCCTTTGCGATTGCATCTGCAATTTCCGGATTAGACGCCGCCATATTATATAAGGCACCGTGCGGCTTTACATGATGCATCTTCCCGCCAGCCACTTTTACAAACCCGTCTAATGCGCCGATTTGATATAAAACATAATCATATACTTCACTTGCTGAAACATTCATGTTTCTTCTACCAAATCCAATTAAATCAGGAAATCCAGGATGCGCCCCTATTGCTACGTTATACTCCAAAGCTTTTTCAACAGTTTGACGCATAATAGACGGATCACCCGCATGAAAACCGCAAGCAACGTTTATAGAGGAAACGAACGGAAGAATTTCATCATCATTCCCCATTTTATAAGCTCCAAAACTTTCTCCTAAATCACAGTTTAAATCAATTGTAGTCACAATGTATTCCTCCTAATTCCAGCTTCGTAAAGCGATGAATTTCTTTAATAGATTCATATTTACTTCCTGTTCTATGTACAATTGTTCCGCTTCTTCAAGCGTAATTTTCTCAAAAGAAACATAGTCCCCCGGCTTTAGCTGGGCAAGAAGAGGTAAATCTACTGAAATGATATTTCCCATTCTCGGATAGCCACCTGTCGTTTGCCTATCTGCCATTAATATAATCGGCTGTCCGCCATTAGGAACTTGAATGGTTCCAAATGTAACAGGACTCGATAAAATCTCTTTTTCTTCAATCCTATTTAAAACTTCTCCCTCAACCCTATAGCCCATACGGTCAGCATAATTAGATACCTTATACTCTTTCGTAAAAAATGCCTTTCTACTTTCTTCTGTAAATTGATCGTATTCAAAGTCAGCTATGACACGAAGCTTAAGATGTTTCTTATACTTTGGTAGTACGCTGTTGCTAATTACCCATTTCGTTTTTATTCGCTCATCTTTTTGTAAGTCTTGAATGAAACGATTCGCCATTTCTGAGTACGTACCAATTTGAAAACAATCTCCTTTTTTCATCATTCTTCCTTCTATACCACCAATCGCAGCACGTATGTACGTACTTTTGCTTCCCATTGTACCCTCAATATGTATACCACCCGCAAAAGTCACATACGCTCTACAACCACTTTTCACTTTTCCAAAACAAAGCATACTACCTTCTTCCGCTAAAATGGGACGCCATAATGGGATACGTTCTCCATTTAACAACGGTTCCATATCAACCCCACCAATTGCGAGTAAAGTCGTTTTCTTTATTAACAATTTAGGACCTAAAATCGTCATTTCTAATCCTGCTTCATTCTCTTCATTACCGACTAACATATTGATGAGCCTAAGCGCATTTTTATCCATAGCACCCCCAACAGGTACACCAAACTGTTGATAATAAGATCGCCCTAAATCTTGGACTGTTGTAAACATTCCTGCATGCAAAACTTCTACATCCATTCTTTAGCCCCCTCAAGCGATACGTACTCTTCCTTCGTTATCGGGATAAATCGTAAATACATACCACTTTGAATATATGTTGGTATTTCTTCTTTCGGATTAAATAGAGTAATAGGTGTTCGGCCGATAATATTCCATCCACCTGGTGTTTCAAGCGGATAAATACCTGTTTGATTTCCCCCAATACCTACTGAACCAGGAGAGATTTGTAATCGTGGTGTTTCTTTTCTAGGTGTTTCTAATTCTTTTGATAGTCCTCCTAAATACGGGAACCCTGGTGTAAAACCAAGCATATATACAAAATATGTAGTTTCACTATGTATTCGAATCACATCTTCTACTTGTAAACCGTGATAATGCGCGACCTCTTCTAAATCAGGTCCATATTCTCCCCCGTAGCACACTGGTATAGAAATATGTTTCATATCCTGTTTTACTTCTTCTTTATAAGAATCACACAGCTCCTTTATATACTGGCGAACGTAATCATATGACCTTTCACTTCTCTCATTTCTCTTCCATACTTCGTATACATTGTAGTAAACAGCTAATGAAGTAAACGACGGAACACACTCAATCATTCCTGCAAACGGATATTGCTGCAGTGCTTTAAATAACCGCTGTACTTTCTCATATATACCCATCTTAATTTCTTCACCAAATGTAACAATAATTGCTTGATCCCCTAACGCAGAAAATTTCATCCTACTCCCTCTTTCTATGCCAAAAAGCCGAGTTCTTTCGAAATGCGATGCGCTGTTTCTTTCACCTTCGCAATAAAATATGAAATGTTACTTTCGCTGTACTCAATTGCTAATCCTGAAATACTAATGCCTGCTACAACCGTTCCATCGCTCGCGAAAATGGGTGCTGCTATCGCGGCTGTATGATTTTCTAACTCAGAATAACTAATTGTGTAGCCTTCCTTTTTTGCCATTTGCAACACTTCTAACAATTGTTCCTTATCCACGATCGTACCATCTGCAAACTGTTTTAAATCCACTTCCTCTATGTATCTCCGTTTCTCTTCCTCAGAGAAATACGATAGTAAAATTCTTGGACATGCACCAGCATAAAGCGGTGCTCTTCTTCCAACCGCCGTATACACGCGTACCGGCTGAACACCCTCCATCTTTTCAACGTAAATTGCGTCATTATCATCTTGAATTATTAAATTAACTGCCTGTCCTAAACTATCTCTAAGTTCTTTCATATAAGGAATTGCTATATTTCTTACTGATAATCGTTGTGAAACAAGTTGACCGAACCGTAAAAATACGACCCCTAAACGATATTTCCCCTTTTCGTTTTTTTGTAAAAACGCCATCTCTTCTAACGAGCCAATTAAACGATAAACAGATGTTTTCGGCATATTTGTAAGCCGAACCATCTCAGTTAAACTTAGCTCTTCATGCTCATAAAACAACTCTAAAATATCCATTGTCTTAACTGCCGTTTTATTTATACTCATTCTATCTCCCTTTCGTTCCAAATTACGGAACTTAAATTCCATTTTTCGAAACAAACATATAATTTAAAATTATAAAATACTCTTTCAATTCAATCAATAGATTTTAAGCAAATAAAAAAGTATGGAAGAATATCTCTCCCATACTTCACCACACTTTATAACGCTCTTACTTGTTCCAACGGCCAGAAAACAGCTTGTCCTTTTCCGACAATTTCATCTTCTGAAATAAAGCCAAACATGCGACCATCCTTAGAAACTTCACGATTATCCCCTAAAACAAATACTTGGCCTTCTGGCACTTTCGTTTTCCCAGTGATTTGTTCTAACGTAAAGTCTGGAGTTAATACACGACCTACTGCTTTTTCTTTAAACTTTTTTAAATATGGTTCTTCCATCGCTTTTCCGTTTACATATAAAACATCATTTTTATACTCAACTGTATCGCCTGGCAAACCAATTACTCGTTTTACTAAATCGTATCCTTCTTTTCCGTGGAAGACGATAATATCAAAGCGATCTAATCCACTTATACTATAACCAATCTTATTCACGAGAACTCGTTCGTTATTTTTTAAAGTGGGCATCATTGATTCACCTTGCACTAAAGAAGGTGTAAATAAAACACCGCGAATAATAGCAATTAATACAAGGGTAAAACCTATCGTTTTAGCCCAAGAGAATAATTCTTTCTTCGTATTTTCCTTCATCGTTTCTCCTCTTTCTTAAGCACTTATTTTATTATTTCAACTAATTCTTGTACTAAATTAGGATCTATTTCAGAAAAACATGATTTTCCTTCTCTTACCGCTGTACCGACATGCGCCTGCGTGATTCCAGTTTCATCTAGCAATCGCTTTATATTTTCTTTCGTCACGCCAGCTCCAGCTACAAGCTGAATTTGACCATCGCTTACCTTTTGCATTTCTGTAAGCACCGGAATATTCTCTACTATATTTCCTTGTCCACCTGAAGTTAAAACGTGAGTCACTTTATGAAACTTCTTTAAAGTTCTCATCGCTTCTACTGGATTTTCTATATCATCTATCGCACGGTGGTACGTTACATTTATTCCATCTACAACAGATAGTAAGTCCGCTAATTTCTCTTCATCCACTTCATTTCGTTCATTTAATACGCCTAATACTACACCAGCTGCTCCTAACTTCTGTGCAACTATAATATCTTCTTTCATCATTTCAATTTCTTCTTCCGTATATGTAAAAGACTTCGCATGCGGACGAATCATAACATGAATTGGTATACTTACCGCTTCTACCGCTTTTTTTATAAAAGCATAACTCGGTGTTAAACCACCTTCTGTATAAGATGAAATTAATTCAATCCGCTTCCCGCCAGCGCTTTCAATTCGTTTTACATCTTCTAAACATGTTGCAATAACCTCTAGCATGAGATGACCTCTTTTCGTGCTTTTTTCTTATTATAACATTAGTAAAAATAAGAAGCCTAGCTTTCTCCTTTAAAACTTAAAAAAGAAGAATGAAAAGAAAGATTTTTTTATTGGCAACAATTATTGGTAACATCCTATTATTCATGTACACTCCTACCATAATGAAAAAACCCGTCATTTTGACGGACTTTTCTAATTTCAAGCTTTTCTTTCCTCAGTTTTCATATCAATGCCTAATTGATCTTCCAATAACTTTACACCTTTCTTTGTAAGATGGACAGCTCGGTTCTTATCCGTTTTTGTAATCATTCCTGTTCAAAAAATAGTTTTGCTATTGCAGATCCTAACCAACCGGCAATATGGTAGCGTCGTTCACTCCAATCAAGGCAAGATTTTGCAAATACCCTCCTTTTTGTATCTGCCTCATCAACATTTATTCCAAAATTCAGAAACCATTGCTTACCTTGTTCCGTTACAATGTATTCTCCATCCTCTAAAATTATAAATTGCCTATCTAGTAATTTTTCAGTTATCTCTACACCGAGTTTGCCTGCAAGATGATCATAACAAGTTCGAGCATAACGAATTTGTTTTAGTTGGCTTGATTGTTTTAAAGAGCGAACTTGAACTGTTGGTGCAATTGTCCCTAACTTTTCAAGCACTTCTGCAACTTCTTGATTAGCAAGTCGATAGTAACGATGTCTACCATGTTGTTCAACTGTAAGTAAATTCCCTTCTACTAATTTAGAAAGATGCGAACTAATTGTTGGATGTGACACTTTTGCCATATAAGCCAATTCACTAGCAGGTAGTGCCTGATTATTCATTAGACAATCTAATATGATTGCTCTTGTAGGTTCAGCAATTAGTTTAGCTATATATGAGATATTCGGATATACATTCATATTTCGATGATACCCTAACTATTAAATTGATACAATTATTTTAAGTTTAATAGTAAAGGAGAATGTATTATGAATGCAATTGATCTTAGTATATTAAATTTGAAAGAAACGAGAAGGCGCTCAGAAAAATTATGGAATTCTCTTCCTAATAATTTTCTTAATTGGAAGCCTGATCCTGAGGCTATGTCTTTTGGTGAGATGATTCGTCATGTATGGAGTTCAACTTTTTACTACCATATGATTATAAAAAACAACGGTTCAATAAACGACATACGTATCCCGTATGATGACGAGCCGATTACTTGTGTAAAAAAAGAAATTGAATTGGCACAATCATACTTTACTGACTTCATAGAATATGTTCAATCGATAAGCATAGCCGAGCTAGATTCAAGACTTATTGATAGAAGCGATGTTGGCTATCAACGATATTTAGGCGATATGCTATTACGAATTGCCTATCATGATGCGGTCCATGCAGGTCAATTTTTACAATATTTACGAACGGTAAACTTAGAAAGACCATTAATTTGGGATTAAATACGAAAAATGTTTATACAGCCTCCAAACTGGCATTACAATAAGAATTTTTCAACAAGAAACAATCACAAAACCATGATAATCATTTATATTAAAAACCTACATCTCAACTAAGTACTTCATACACATAAAAAGCACGGGTTTGATTACTAATCAAACCCGTGCTTTCAAAACAACTATAATATCCATAAACAATAAAATGTAAGCTTTAAAAACTACGACCGAAACGCCGCATCCGCCAGCATAGACAATGTTGCATCATCCATCGGTGGATTATGCAGTCCTGCTCTGACGTTTAAATAGTAACGATGGAGCGGATTTTTTTCTGATAAACTTTTTGCTCCTACGATGCGCATCGATTTATCCACTATAGATATCGCCGCATTTGTTACAGCATATTTCACGGCTGCTAATTCTACTTGCAGTGATAGTTTATCTTCTGCCTCATCGTACTTTTTCGCAATTTGATATAAAAAGACGCGAGCTTGCATAAGCTCGAGTTCTAATTCTCCAACTAATCTTCTAACATTCGGCAATAAACTAATAGAATGGTTTAAACTGTTTGGCTTGTATGATTCCGCAAATTGAACTGCATAATTTCTTGCTGATTGTGCAATTCCTAAATAACATGCTGGTATATGTAGCAACCAGCCAACCCCCTTTTGTTTTACTTTCCCGCCTTTTATATCTGTAAAAAAGCGACTTTCTATCTCTACATTTTGTAAGACAAGGTCGTGGCTAGCAGTCCCTCGCATTGCAACGCTATCCCACGTTTCTTCAATAGATACACCGAGTGTATTTCTTGGAATAACAAACTCACCAACTTCTTCTTGGCCTTCCATACTTGCTGAAATAATAAAATAATCAAGTACTGGCGCCATCGTTGTAAAAGTTTTTCTTCCATTTATAACCCACTTCTCGCCTTGTTGAACCGCTATTGTTTCTGGTTTGCCGCCACGCGTCGGACTCCCTGATTTCGGTTCTGTTGCTGCCCTGTTAAAGAGCGCACCATTACGTACTTCTTCGCAAAACCATTTGAACATCTCATCATTCCAAGAGCGATTTTCCGCTAGCTCTTTCACAATGCCAAGATGCCAGCCAATCGATAATGCAGTAGCTCCGCAGCCTTCCGCGATTTTCTCTTGAAATAAAACAAAGTCATATAAAGAAATCGCACTACCACCAAATTCCTTCGGTAACGTTAATTTCGTATATCCGATATCTTTCAAATCATTTATATTTTCATACGGAAATGATCCCAATTCACTTAGCTGATGCTCCCTTTCCATGAACTTCGGAATCAATTTATTTATTTGTGCAATAATGAAAGATTGTTCTTCTGTTTCAACAAATGAGAGTGCCATACTATAATCTCCTTTATGTTCGATTCATCAACCGCTCACTTTTTCATTATGATTATATGAAGCTACCTCTCTATTGTTTCACTATTCCGATAAAAATACAATGTTTTTGACTAATAAGAAAAGTTCCTATTTAAGGATAGGTTCTTTTCTTATGTTAATCTCCCTTCAATGCCTTTAATGGCAAAGAGGTTACATATCCAATATACGAGAATAATTCTTTAAAGAAGAATGGAATTTCTGTGTCTAACGTTTTATATGCTGATGTCGGCGTTGGTGAAGCATACGCTTCAATATTAATATGTTTTGCAATTCTCATTGCGCGTTTCATATGAAGTGGATCACTTACAATCGTGTATGTGCGTATTCCGTTCTCTATTCCAACTTGCTTCGCATTTTTTAAATTTTCTTCAGTGAAAAGGGATTTAGTTTCAATTAAAATATCTTCCTCTTTTACACCTTGTTTCATTGCATATACTCTTGCAGTACGTGCTTCCTCAAGTTCTGCCTCGAACTTTGTACCACCTGTAAAAATAATCTTTTTAATATTTCCGTTCTTATATAAAGAAATCGCATGATTAATTCTTTCTTTAAATACAGGAGATGGTTTTCCGTTCCACGAAGCTGCTCCTAGTACGATACCAGCATCCGTTTTCACGTCATCATTTGCTTTAAAACGATAACTCCAAATATCGTAAGCTGCATAACTTACATATAAAATAGCAGAACAAATCATTAGTAAAAATACTTGAAAGATTCGTCTTTTCTTACTCTTCTTATTTTCTTTCATTTGTAATTGCCTCCGTACATCATCCATACTTCTATAAAAAACATTTATATCAAATCGTTTTGTTTGAGTTTATTTAAAAGAAGGAACTTTACTTGTTATTTATGTATAAAAGGGTTTTCATTTAAAATTGAGGATTATCAATTCATTTTCATTTGCGGTTTTCATTACATTTTTTAAATTCATAAGTTTATTACCATACAACTACATTGTAACGAATTTTTTCTCAGAAGGGAACGATGAAACAAAAGGAATTAAAATAAAGTAGCATTTTGTAAGAAAAAAGGTATATTTTTCATGTCTCACGAACAATATACCTTTCAAAACACGAATTATAACTTTTCTTTATATAACTCTAATTTTTCTAACAATTGTTCTTTTACGCCTGGCCATTCACTCGAGATAATACTGTACACCACCGCATCTCTCACATAACCATTCGGTAATTTTCTTTCATTTCTAAGCACACCTTCTTTTACTGCGCCTAATCTTTCAATTGCTCGTTGTGCTTTTTCATTTCTTGCATCCGTCTTAATTTGCACTCTCAGCATATGCAGTTTTTCAAAAGCATACTGGAGAAGCATATACTTACACTCTGTATTTATACTCGTACGTTGTACACTCGGATGATACCACGTTTGCCCTAACTCAACTGTCTTATCTTCTACTGAAATATTATATAAACGTGTACTTCCTACAATCTTATTCGACTGTTGATCTACGGTTACGAAAGGTATTTGATTACCTCTTCCGTAGCCCTTTATCGCTTTTTGAACGTATTGTTGCATATCTTGCACACTATCCATTTTAGAGATTAAATACGCCCAAATATCCCGATTTCCTTCTACAATCGAAAACAAAGTTTCGACATCAGTATTATCCATTAACCGCAACTTTGCTCTTTCGTGAATAATTTCCATTTTTAAGCCCCCTTTGCTGTTACTATATCATAAGAATCAAAAACGTATTATAAGAATAAAAAAATATAACGAAAAGAATTCTTTTCAAATATATTCTTCTCGTATAAGGTAGGAAGACCCATCAGTAACCCTTAAAAAATAATTTTTTGATAATTTCCAATAAATTCTATATAATGATAAACGGGAGGGGATAAAAAATGCTAGATCAAATTACTTGGGGAACGCCAGGCAGCTTATTATGCTTAGGGTTCTTTTTTGCGGGACTAGGAATCTTCTTAAGAAGCGTTACGTCGTATACGAAAAATAAATAAGAATATCCCGCTTTTAAACAAAAAAAGCCCTCTTTTTACAGACGGCTTCTTTTGTTTAACTTTATCTTATTAAAACTTCAAAGCAATAAATAAGCAATCGGCGTAATAATAAGTAACGTTAAAATCGTTCTCTGCACATATAAAATAATAAGTTCAGATACTTTTAATGGAATATCTGTTGATAATATACAAGGAATGGAAGCGGAGAAAAACAAAATAGATGATACGGAAACAACTGCAATAACAAACTTTGTCACAATTGGTGCACTTACTACTAATAATGACGGTAAAAACATTTCTGCAATACCAACTGATGCGGCTTTAGCGGCTAAGTCTGCTTCTGGTAATTGTAATAGCCATGTAAACGGATAGAAAATATAACTGATCCAATCAAATATTGGCGTAAACTTCGCTAAGACGATACCAATTAATCCTACTGACATAATGGATGGTAAAATTCCCATCGTCATAATAAATCCGTCTTTTAAATTTAATGCAATATTTTTCATAATGCTCGGTGCAGACTTTGATACTTCTAACGCATCTTCCCAAGCACGTCCTAACATTTTCTCTTTATAAACAGGCTCTGGGAACCCTTCTTCTGTTACATATGTATCTGGTTTTCTACTGAGGGGCGGGATTCTTACGGTGATAGCAGTCACGATGAATGTTACAACAAGTGTAGTCCAAAAATAAACATTCCATAAATGCATAATATCTAATGTTTTTGCGATGATGATCATAAATGTAGCGGATACTGTAGAAAATCCTGTAGCGATAATCGCCGCTTCTTTTGTCGTATACTTTCCTTCTTTATACACGCGATTCGTAATAAGGAGAGCAAGCGAATAACTTCCAACGAAGGACGCAACTGCGTCGATTGCCGATCTCCCCGGCGTATTCCATAATGGCCTCATAATCGGCCGACAAAATGTACCGATAAATTCAAGCAATCCATATCCGACTAATAACGCTAAAAACGCCGAGCCAATTGGAACGAGCAAACTTACTGATATGACTAGCTTCTCATACAAAAACGGTCCAACATCTGGCGCAAAGAACCAAGCTGGTCCTACTTTTAAACAATATAATATGCCAAATACAACGCCAACTACTTTTAAAATAGAAAAACAAATGTCTACGATAGATGCATTCCATTTCTTCGTATAAAATGGATAAATCGCACCAATTGCCATAACAAATAATGCATAATAAGGTACTATGCCAGGAACCGAAGCCCTAATCCACGATACGATATGATCAATCATAATAGACGATGCACCGTTTATCGTAACAGGAACGAAAAACATAAACACTCCAACGAGACTAGCAAGTATAAACCGAAGAATAATTCCCTTCTCTTGCCCTGTCTTAATTACATTACTCTTTAATTCAATTTCACTCAAAATTCGACACCTCCTATTATCTAAATATTCTGTATAATTATGTTGGATTCCTTCTTTCCATTTCTACTATTTCATCATATAAAAAAAGCCTATTTTAAAATAGGCTTTTTCTACTACCTCTCATAATCATCCACAATCACTTGAATGATACGATACGATTCTTCTGCTACTTTTTCATTACTATCCCTATTCGCATCATATGTAATTAACGCCTTCCAAAGTGCCCATCCTCTCGCTCTATTCCACGTTTCTTCATCCATGCGTAATACTTCATTAAATACATTTCTACTATTTTCATCAAAAAACGTCCACGCCATCGCTGCATCACAAGCCGGATCCCCTACTCCTAAAATACCAAAATCAATTACGGCACAAAGCTTTCCGTCCTTAACGAGTAAGTTTCCAGGTGCAACATCCCCATGAACCCAAACTGGCTTACGGTCCCATGTTGAACTAAGTGCTACATTCCAAAGGTGCTTTAATAATGCCTCGTCAAAAACATCCTTATTATTTTCAATAGCAACTCTCGCCTCTTCAGCATATACAGATATAAGCCCGCCTCGGTAAAAATTATGTGTTCCAGCTAAAGGTCCGTTACTCGCATTGATAGATTGCAATTCTACTAAAAAAGATCCTAAGTCCGCCGCAAATTCATTTAAATCCCGAACGTTTTGTTTCGTAACTGTTTCTCCCTCTATCCACTTATTAATAGACCAAGGCAATGGATACGCTTCAGACGGATTTCCTTTCGCAAGTGGGGTAGAAATCGGTAAAGAAAGCCCCTTACTTAATATAGGAAGCCAACTATTTTCTTTCTCTACTTGCGGTGCATATGCCGCATCACTTGGCAATCTTACACTCATCTCATACCCTAAGTGAAACGTCCTATTATCATGCCCACTAAACTTTACAGGTTTCACTTCTAAATGGGCCCATTCGGGAAATTGTTCCCCTATCAATCTTTTAACTAAATCAGTATGAATTTGATTCATTCACTTGCCCCTTCTCTTTTGAAATTTACTAAGTCCATCTGTACTCCCAACATACTCAAAACCACTTCTTTTATAAAAATCATTCAGCGTACGATTATGTCCAACGCAATCTAACTTCAAATACTCTTTATCACATTGTACATTCTCGTCTATCCACTGTAAAACCCTCTCTCCTATTCCGTTCCCCTTATACTTCCGTTTCACCGCAAATCTATGAATATATAATGAATTAGAAACTTCCTCTTTACCAAAAATATGTTCATCCCATTCATTTTGTTTAGGAGAAACTGTAATCGTACCAACTATTTCATCTTCTTTCATAACAATATACGTATATTTCTCTCTTATACATTCTAGTATTTCAGCCGTAGCTTCCTCTCCTAAAAGATACTGCCACTGATCCACTTCTTTATATTGTAGCCATTGTGCTACTTCTTTTAATAAAAGGATAATACTATCACTTTCATTTTCAGTAGCAATTCGAATTGTATATTCTTTACTTATATTGCTCTCCATATTGCCTTTCCCCTTTCAAATTGCTACCATACTGACAAACGAGTCCTTCCATCATTTTCATCTGTAATATATTCTACATAAAATCCTTGATTCCGTGCGTTTTCATACATCAATTCAATCGCTTTTTGATCTTTCGCATAAATTTGTATGCATTGAGCATCCACTGCTAATACGATTAGCTCACACTTACTTTCCTTAAACTCTTCATATGTTTCAATATCTATCGTTTTTTCTCCTTTAGGATATGCTTTTAAATCTGCAAAAATAAGATAATATATGTTGTCTTTAACTAACTTTTTCAATGCTAACCCTTCCACTACACTTGGTTCTTCTGGAAATAATGCCTCATCCAATTCACCACGTGCTATTAAGTAGGACTCCTCATCCCTCACTCGCCAATCAAATTCAGTAATATCAATTGGGTTTAACACTTTCCAAAGTACATTGCTGTATTCATTTGGAATATCTACAAAAATCCCTCTTTTCATATGCTTGCTCCTAACTTATTCATTTTCATACATTATATATGAAATGTAATTACTATATTTTGTCGATACATATGTACATCATAAAAAACCGCTCCACTATTAGTGAAACGGTTTCCTTTTTCTTACATTTAAATATTTCATTCAATTGTTGCACTGCCTTTTAAAATAATTTCTAATATATGCACCACATTAGCCGTTCATTCTTAATGCTCACTTCGACTTTACAAAATAATATAAAAACCATACTGCATGATTTTGTTCATCCGCAGCTATTCTCCGTAACAACTCTTTCAAATGTACATCGGATGTCTCATCTGAAATTTCCAAATAAAAATCTACTGTTTTTTGTTCATCTTGTATAGCGAACTCTAATCCTTGTAAATACGTATTTGGGCAGTCTTCAGTAATTTGTGGTTTCGGCTGCCTGCCAGTTAAGTTCGTATAAATTTGTACAAAGTTGTGGAAATGCTTTATTTCATCATTACGAATTTCAAGAATTTGTTTTTGTTCTACTTGATTTGGAGCCATATTCGCTAATTTTGCATAGCAGCTTATGGCGCTATACTCTCCATTTATAGCTTTTTCAATATCACCAATCAACTTATCATTTTGCCTATAACAATCATAATAATTTGAATTATACATCGTATCCCCCCATACTTTCGCTTACCATTTTATGCATTTAGAAATAGTAGGAGCCTGTGTATTTAACGGGACGGCTTTAGAATGAAAGAAAAGTTTGAGAAAAGGGTCTATTTTGCAAAGGAATTGCTTATGCATAAAATAATACTATTGTATACTGTTGCTATAAACTCTCGCGGGAGTTAGGAAAATAAATTCGCGAATCAACGATTGGTTCAACATGATGCGGTGCGAAGCTATTATGAGTTAAGTGACATAATTAGGAGGTTCCACTATGCCATCTTTATTTAAAACTATGGAGTTCCAGCTAAAAACCGAACGACTTGACCTGAGTATGTGGGAGGAATCCGATTCAGTTTGGATGAGGAAATTAATTGGCGAACGTGGTGTGGACATGCCGACCCTCGACTCCGTTCGTAACCGGCTTATTGAGATGCGTAAGAAGGCAGATGAAAATGGCATTTCCCTTCTCACTATTCGAAGAAGAGACGAAGGCGATTTCATCGGATACTGCGGCTTGATTATCGGTCGTTCCACACTTGAAGAGCCGGAGATTGCATACGAGTTGTTCCGCAGCGCTCATGGTAAAGGTTATGCGACTGAGGCGGCATCTGTTGTACTGGACGCGGCGATTGCTACTGGGCGCCAAAGACTTTGGTCGACTGTAGGTGCTTGGAATATCGCTTCCCTCCGGGTACTAGAAAAGATAGGATTTAAGCGTCATCACAGTACGTGGGATGACGAACGTGGTGAGATTGTCTGGAATGTACGTGACCTTTAGAGATCCCGACTTAATTCTAAACATAACACTTTTCAACAATTAGGTGTTTACATTGAGGAAAAGCCAGAAAAATTAACAAACTTTATTATCAGCAAATATTCATTCTTCAGCTTATAGATTTCATCAAAAAAAGCCGTTTCACTAATTTGAAGTGACCCCCGAAAGTTAGACAGGTCGTTTCATTAGGCAGCCTCTAGGGTATGAGCCCGGTA
>NZ_JASNGE010000036.1:0-48278 GCF_030164735.1 Bacillus sp. RB3 | reverse complement strand
CTTGCGCTTTTTCTTCTTCTTTAGCTTTTGCTATTTCTTGCGCTTTTTCTTCTTCTTTAGCTTTTGCTATTTCTTGCGCTTTTTCTTCTTCTTTAGCTTTTGCTATTCCTTGCGCTTTCGGTTCTTCTTTGACTTTTGCCTCTTCTTTAGGCTTTACTATTTCTTGCGCTTTCGGTTCTTCTTTGACTTTTGCCTCTTCTTTAGGCTTTACTATTTCTTGCGCTTTTACTTCTTCTTTGACTTTTGCTTCTTCTTTAGGCTTTACTATTTCTTGCACTTTCGGTTCTTCTTTAACTTTTACTTCTTCTTTGACTTTTACCTCTTCTTTAGGCTTTACTATTTCTTGCGCTTTCTCTTCTTTTTTAACTTTTACTTCTTCTTTGACTTTTAACTCTTCTTTAGGCTTTACTATTTCTTGTGCTTTCGTTGTTTCTTTCGCTTTTGCTACTTTCTGCGTCTTTACTTCTTTCTTTTCTTTAACTGATTTTTGTACTTTCGCTACTTGCTTCGTTTTCTCTTCAGTTTTCTTTTCAGTTGGTGCTGTACTTGATAGGAAAGAAACGTTTGCATAAGCAGTTTTTCCTTTATACTCAAATTGCAGCCATCCGTCTTTTACTTGATGCGTTGATTCAATTACATCATCTTTTTTTAGTCTGCCAAGAATTTCTGAATCCGTGTTTGCTTCAGTGCGTACATTTAACAAATTCGCCGTTACATGATATACATCTTTTGTAAACTCCGAACTTACAAACACTTCTTTACCATTCAACTCAATTTTTGACCAGCCATCTTCGGTATTTATGACTTTTAACTCTTGCCCATTCTTTACTTTTTCGACCACTTTTGATTCTGTAGTCGGTTTTTCACGTACGTTAAGTACATCTGCTGTTACAATTGTTTCTGCGGTAGCAGTTGTGGTAAACGCTCCCAATCCAAAAACAGTTGCTGTTGCTGCGCCAATTACTTTTTTCATATTAACCTCCATTAAATTTTTTTGAATTTTATCAAATGCCTCCGTAAAATTGTATAATTTTACATAATATCAAAACATTTGCAACAGTATATTAATATTGTTTAATATACTGTTATTAAAACTCCTTACTCCAATACTATCAAATTCTCATTTCTAATTCTATATATTATAAATCTCCTTATCTTTTATCAAAGCTCCATACCCTTCTTCACACTAAATAGTTGTGGCAATTCCCGCCAAAAATAAACTTACGATTGCTAAAATTTGAGTAGCAACAATAGCCCCTCTTAAATGAAACTTATAATCTTTATATCCTTTCATACCTTCCGTACTAGGAATCACAACAAACCTTGGAGTAATCCAGCAAAAAATTAGCAAATCAATTATAAGTAAATCTACTAAATTGAAAATCATTAAAATACCAAAAGTGTGTAAATAGGCATCCATATACATTAACTTTTCATGCTTATGTAGTATATATGTAGAAACGAAAGGACTACCGAAAAGAATAGTATTATATACAATATTAAAATAAATGCTTTGCTTTTTTTCATGAATCGATTTTGGAAAAACTACTTTTTGAATATCTTTCGGATAATCAGTTAACGATAGTCGAGGATTATAATATAAGGACCCTAAAATCATTACAGATAGTACAATAGACATGATGACACCAACGTACATCATTTGCTCAAATTGATTCATATGCTGTATTCACCCTTTTCTGTAATTACTATGATGGTCATTCACTTAATTACATATTGTATGTACGTACATAATCAAAAATTAACAACTAGCTTTAATAGCGAAGCAAACAGATGTAAACGTACTAAAAGCAATTATCCATCCGAATAATATCCCTTCTCGCAAAATTTTACTAAGTGTAGGTTTTACATCGGAGAAAGTTTGTGAGATTGATGGATTACCTGGGGAAATTTTGAGCACATACATATAATTCCAAAAAGGCAACGCTACTTATGTAGCACTGCCTTTTTCTTTATTGGAATAATCCTTTTCCTTTATTCATTTACTTATAAAGTATTGTCAGTTCTTCTTTATGTTCTGTATTTCCACATTATAAATATTTCACGTCAAGGAGAGATGACTGAAATGAATAATCAAAAAATTGAACTTACTGGTCGTATCGTTACACCTAATGATCCTGATTATAATTCAGCGCGTGAAGAATTCAATACATTCTTCAACAAATTTCCGTTAATCATTGTTTTTGCTCAAAATACGCAGGATGTAGTAAACGCTGTTCGCTGGTCAAGGCTACATAACGTTCCTATACGCATGCGCTCTGGACGTCATAATTATGAGGCATTATCCGTCAGTAATGCTGGTCTTGTAATTGATGTAAGTGAAATGAAACAATTAGAAATAGATCACAATAATGGAACTGTAACTATCGGGACTGGATGGAGAAATATTTCTTTAATTGAAACACTTGCAGCTGAAGGGTTAGTTGTGCCGAGTGGTGTTTGTCCTACTCCCGGGATTGCAGGTGTTACTTTAGGTGGCGGACATAGTATTCTCTCTCGTCCGTTTGGATTAACTCTCGATCATTTACTTGAATTAGAAATGGTAGACGCGAATGGTTGTATAATACGCGCTAACGCCAAGTGTAACTCCGATCTCTATTGGGCTTCGCGCGGTGCTGGTGGTGGTAACTTTGGAATATGTACTTCGTTTAAGTTTCGAACACATAAAATTAATACGGTAGGATTTGCAGAAATAAGCTGGGGGATATCAGATTTAAAACCTGTATTAACCTCTTGGCAAGAATATACGCTACCTTGCGCTAATAAACGATTTACAACTACTCTTTTTATGTCTGCAGGATTAGAACCATCATTATTAATGCAAGGTGTATTTCTCGGTTCTGTACAAGAATTGCAGTCGCTACTACAGCCATTACTAGAAGCTGGTTCACCAATGCAAGTAACTATCGAAGAAATACCATGGGCAGAAGCAGCAGCGAAAATAGCTGAAAAGCAACCTGCAACACCTTTACCATTTAAAAGTGTTGGTCCATATGTATATGAACTATTACCAGAAGAAGGACTATCCATTATCGATCACTTTATTAATAATGCACCTCCCTTTTCCACCACCTCCGTATTTTTCCACGGATTAGGCGGTGCTGTTGCTGAGGTGCCAAATGAGGCAACTGCTTACTTTTACCGAAAAGCACTATCAAACATGTCAATATTCGCTACTTGGGAGCAACCAGAAGGTGCCGCTGGAAGTATTCGATGGGTTGAAGACTTCCGCTTAGCGATGCTTCCATTTACAAAAGGTGTCTACGTTAATACGCCTGACCTATCCATTAAAAATTGGCCAGATGCATACTTCAGTTGCAACTTTGACCGATTAATGGAAGTAAAAGCGAAATATGATCCGAAAAATATTTTTAACTTTCCGCAAAGTATTCCGCTTTTTTAAACTATATATTACACATAATATATTAAAATATAAAACATCCATTTTTTAAATGGGTGTTTTATAAATAAAGTTTACATAATATAATTATTGGTTAATTCTTTTACTAAATATCTATTCAACAATCCAAAGTAACACTTTCTCAAACTCTTTTTTGGACAACATACTTTCGTTTATATAGCCATTCTTTTAATTGTACTTCATCCAAAGCTCCGTTCCCCTCTCATGATCCTTCACACTATATTCGCTTGTTTTTCACAAAAGGTTCATTTTACATGAAAATTTATTTATTACAATAAAAATATAAGGTATATTTTTATGAAAAGGAGGAATTCAAGAATGAATACAGAGGATAAAATTTACGCTGAAAAAGTGTTAAAAAATCTCTTTATCGGATCACAAGTTGATGGATTACAATTATCCCTCCTGAATCTTTAGCAATTTTCTATGAAACAGTTACATCTTCAAAGTTCTTCAGAAAATCTGATGAGCTGAATGAGTTAGCTTCAAAAATTGTACAAGCTACAGCAGAACAGAAGTACATGATCCATTATGGGGTTTAAATGTAATTCAAAAAATGCTTAGGATTTCTCCGAAGCATTTTTTGTATGTTACTAATACATTTATTCCTTAACCATTTAGTCAATGCTTGAGCCTATGGTCCCTTCTTTTACAAGTGAGGGCGCCCCTATTAATCTAAATAAGCGTCTCATTTCCAATCTTCCAGCTAAACCATCTCCCATGCCCTTCTGTTTCTCCAACCGTTTCACGATATTCATTTCCGTTAATATAATAATCAATATGAAGGTCACGATCCCACATGTTGTTATACAGGTGGAATACATCACGTTTTGCGCCAATTTCTTGTATTTGTTTTTCTAACTTATGTTTTACTTGTTCTTGTATTTGATTTGCGACGTGTGTATGGAAAATACAAATAACAGCTTCTTCACTTATTTGTTCAATAATAGATGATAATAGCTCTACACCGTCTCCTTCTATTAATTGGACAGATTCATTTTTCACTAAAGATGCAGCTTGATCAAACATCTCAAACCTTTCTTTATGCTCTGGCCAAATTAAAGCACGTAACCATAAATAATCTTCCTCATTATGTAAATCATTCACATGTAAGTCCAGTCCGATTCTTTCTACGACAGATGGGCTTTCTTTTAGAAAATGCGGCACATTCTCCCCTCTTATTTCAGAAGTTACATGCACATTTGAATCTATATTTCCGTACATTTCATCCGTCCCGTACGAATAACGATATTGGTCCCAGAACAGTTGCAACCCAGAACTTGTCCCAATTTCAATTAACGCTAACGGCTTCTTCACTTTGTTAAATATGTAGCAGAAACTTGGGTATAAGTATGCGCACCGTCTTACTTCATTTGTTTGAACGAGTTTCGTTTGTAACAAAGTAATGATTTCTTCTCGGTACTCTTTACAGAAATCTTTAAAATGATTAAAAGCTTTATCTAAATTTGTATCAGCATTTTCAACTAAACTACTATAATACGTTTTTAAATGATGTTCTTTCCCTGCTAGCAATAAATAATGTACTGCACCTAATAGTAAGTTTGGGACTGGTTGACCTACCTGAGCATAGGACGATAGTGTAAGTACTTCCTCATCTTCAGCAATTTTCATTGATAAACATTCATATAAATCACTTGACCCTTTACATTCCTTTATTGAAAAGTTTCGAAATAAGTTTGAAATTTGTTCTTTTGTACACATTAGAGTCCCTCCTTTTCATTTTTCAGAATAATCTTACCATTACAGAAAGAATAATCCCATAAAAAGGTACTCGATTTAGTCACTTAAGGATACGTAAGCTTTTTCGAGATAATTTCAAACTGAAATTTTTTTCTATTTACCACCTTAAAAGAGCTTGTTAAATAAGATTTTTAGCGAATAAAACGTTAAATAGTTTAAAATTATCAGATAACACTAGATATTTTAGTCTATTAATTATTATAATAGAGTATGAGATGGTTATATAATTGAGACAAAAAAGGTATACACCTAGGTGGGGCCTAGGCGGTGTTTCTCTTTTACGGCTTAGACATAGAAAACACCTACACTTTTTTGCCAATATAGGGGATGGAGAGATTATCATGAGCAACATGCAGCAAAAAACAGACGTTATCTTAATTGGTGCAGGAATTATGAGTGCAACGTTAGGCTCATTACTAAAAGAATTAGCACCAGAATGGGAAATTAAAGTTTTTGAAAAACTCGCAAGTGCCGGGGAAGAAAGCTCTAACGAATGGAATAATGCAGGTACAGGGCATTCTGCGCTATGCGAACTGAACTATACTTCCGAAAAAGCTGACGGATCTATAGATATTAGTAAGGCTGTAAAAGTGAATGAGCAATTCCAGCTTTCAAGACAATTTTGGGCATATCTTGTAAAGAGCAAATTAATTCGTAATCCACAAGATTTTATTATGCCACTACCTCATATGAGTTTAGTACAAGGGGAAAAAAATGTTGAGTTTCTAAAAAACCGTTTTGAAGCGCTTTCAAAAAATCCACTGTTTCAAGGAATGGAATTTTCTGATGCTCCTGAAACATTAAAAAAATGGCTTCCACTCATTATGGAAGGTCGCACATCTAATGAACCGATGGCGGCAACGAAGATTGACTCTGGAACAGATGTTAACTTCGGTGCATTAACACGTATGTTGTTTGATTACTTAAAAACAAAAAATGTCGAGCTAAACTACAAGCATAGTGTCGAAAATATTAAGCGCACGAAAAATGGTTTGTGGGAAGTAAAAGTACACGATATGAATAGTGGTAAAATTGAGCATCATACTGCTAAATTCGTCTTTATTGGCGGCGGTGGCGGTAGCCTACCTCTACTTCAAAAGACTGGTATCCCTGAATCAAAGCATATCGGTGGCTTCCCAGTAAGTGGACTATTTATGGTATGTAAAAACCAAAAAGTTGTAGAGCAGCATCATGCGAAAGTGTACGGTAAAGCTAAAGTTGGCGCTCCGCCAATGTCTGTACCTCATCTAGATACGAGATATATAGACAATAAAAAAGCTTTACTGTTTGGACCATTCGCAGGCTTCTCACCTAAATTCTTAAAAACTGGCTCAAATCTTGACTTAATCGGTTCTGTAAAACCGAATAATGTCTTAACGATGTTAGCCGCTGGTGTAAAAGAAATGGGACTTACAAAATACTTAATTCAGCAAGTTATGTTATCACATGAAAAACGTATGGAAGAATTACGCGAATTCATTCCGAACGCGAAAAGTGAAGATTGGGATATTGTAGTTGCTGGACAACGTGTACAAGTAATTAAAGATACTGATGCTGGCGGTAAAGGAACACTTCAATTTGGTACAGAAGTAGTAAGTGCAGCTGACGGCTCAATCGCCGCATTACTAGGCGCATCACCAGGTGCTTCTACTGCTGTTCACGTCATGCTTGAAGTATTAGAAAAATGTTTCCCAAGCCGCATGGTAGAATGGGAAGAAAAAATAAAAGAAATGATTCCTTCATATGGCATTTCACTAACTGAAAATCCAAGATTGTTCCAAGATCTTCACACTTCTACTGGTCGTACACTTGGATTAAACGAAAAAGAAACTGTTCATAATTAATGCAGAAATAAAAAAACGTCCGATATATTCGGACGTTTTTTTGTCTACTAAAAATTATACTTATCAATATTATCTTTCGTAAATACAACTCGTTCTGGTAATACGATAATTCCGTTCCCTTCTGCCTCATAATCATATCCTTGAATGGAGTTTGGCTCTACTTTCACTTTTCCAATTCCTTTTACTTCGAAGCTATCCCCTACTTTTAACTTCTTCCCTTTTACAACAATTTCATTTGCTACATACGTTGCGAGAGCACCTTGTTGTTTTACATCCCATAAACCAAATTGTTGTACTGTTCCTCGTTTTACATAATCACGCATAACGTTCGGTGTAGAAAATCCAGTTACCATTACTTTTTTATCCATTTTTAAGTTTTCAGCTGCCTGCGCCATTGCTGGGAGTGCTGTTGCATCTGGACAAATAACTGCGTTAATATCTGGATACGTTTTTAATATGTTCTCCCCTACGGATAAAGATTTTTGTGCATTATTTTCACCGTACTGCGTCGTTACAATTTCCCAGTTCGGATATTTCTTTTTAATAATTTCTTTCGCTTTCGTTACCCATTGGTTTTGATCCGTTACTGTCGGGCTAGAATAAAAGAATGCTACTTTTCCTTTATCTCCAATTTGCTTAGAAGTCATTTCTATTAATAAGTTAGCAAGTTGGTCTGGTGTTCCTTGGCTTATATAAAAAGAACGATCTTTCGGATTCACATCAGAATCCCATGTTAAGACGGTCATTCCTTTTTTCTTAGCACGTTGTAGTGATTGCGATAAACCATCAACTGATGTAGAGGAAACTATAAGTGCATCATAGTTTTGGTTAATAAAATTATTTATATACTTTACTTGCCCTGATACACTCGCTTCAGACGGCCCATCATATTTCACTTGTACGCCTAGCTTCTCTCCCATCTCCTTTGCTCCTTCACCTCCCGATGTGAAGAAACCAACTCCTGTTAATTTCGGAATAAATGCAAATTTCACATCATCAGTCTTTTTCTTATCTGCCGTTTGGCTAGAACACGCAATTAAACCGATTAAACAAATACATACAATCAATACAATCCCTAGTTTTCTCTTCATGACATTTCCCCCTTATGCAAACTCTGTCTTTTCCCCGCTAAAAATTGATGTAATTTGAAATGTCTCATAATAACTGAAAGAATAAGGATAATACCTATTACTACATTGGATTGTTCATTTGTTAAACCCGTCATTTGCAAGCCATACTGCATGAGCCCAATGAAAATACTCGCCAGTACAGTACCGATAATGCTTCCTTTTCCGCCTGTAATAAGTGTACCGCCTAAGACGACTGCTGTAATGATTGGTAATATTGTTTCGCTTCCTATATCAGCACGTGCAGAACCGAAATATGCAGTTAAGAAAGCTCCTCCTAATCCACCTCCTAACCCAGAAAGTATGTAAGCAATGATTACTACTTTCTTCGTCTTAATCCCGGTGTATTTTGCTGTATTTTCATTCGCACCTGTTAATTGTACGTGGCGCCCATATATCGTTCGGTGAAACAAAATCGTGCATACAATTGTTAATGAAATAAGTAGCCCTAATAAATTGGGTATTCCTATAAAACTACCATTTGCTAGTTGTACATAAGTATCAGGTAAACCGCTTATCCCTTCATATCCAGAAGCACCCGCCCCTCCTGAAACGACAAGCGCAATTCCTCCGTATAAAAACATCGTTCCGAGTGTAACGACTAGTGGTTCTACATCTGTCATTTTTATAATGAGTCCATTTAAAGCTCCTGCTAAGCAACTGACTATAAGTGCCATTATTACTGCTAGTAAAATATGAATCCCATTCATCCAAAACACACCAATTAAAATCGAGGTTAGCCCCATAATTGATCCTACAGATACATCAATTCCTCCTGTTACTATAACAAAAGTCATTGGTATCGCCGCAATTGCGATAAATAGGAAATCATTTGTACTAAAAAGGAGATTACTAATATTTAAGAAATCGCTATTTATAAAACTAAAGAGAATGAATTCTATAAGAAGTAATATGATTAACACACCTTCCCATCTGTAAAAATACTTCATAGATTCATCCTCCTTTCTGCTTTCCACCTCTTCATGACGCTATCTAATATAATAATAAGTAATAGTAAAAAACCTGAAATAGCATTATTCCAAAATGCTGGTATTTTTAAAAAGACGAGTGAGCTACTTATTGTTTCTAAAAATAACGCTCCTAATGCAGCTCCAAATAAAGATCCTGTTCCTCCTTTTAAATGAATTCCTCCTAGTACAGCGGCTGCGATTACTTGTAATTCTAATCCTGTACCTGTTTGATTTGGGACGAACCCGATATTCATAACAAATATGCAACCAGCGAGCGCAGCGCTTATGCCTGAAATCATAAACGCATATATCTTCACTTGATTAACAGGTATACCAATAAGCCTCGCGCCATCTTCATTATCACCTACCGCATAAAAGTATCTTCCCAATGGCACTTTTCTTAAAAAGAAGTATAGTAGTAGTAAAATAATAAGAACGAACCATACAGTTATAGGTAAACCAAGAATGATGATAGATAACAGCTGCTTAAAATCGTTTGGAATATCTTCAATCCACTTCCCGCCTGTGAAGATTAACATTGCACCCCTAACAATTCCTAGCATCCCTAATGTCATAATAATGGCTGGTATCCGAAACTTTGCAACTCCAATACCATTTACGAAACCGATAATGGCCCCAAGTATAATAGCTACAAATATCGACAAGAATGCACTATACCCATTCGTTAACATCATTCCGCAAACTGCTGCACTTAATCCCATGCTTGAACCAACTGATACGTCTATATTTTTCGTAAATAAAACGAACGATTGGCCAATTGCTAGAACGACTAAAATAACGCTTGATTTCATCAGTAAAGATAACGAGTTAAATTGAATAAAACTAGGATTTATTATACCGACAATGGCTATATAAATTAGTAATAACAGTATGATAGACGTTTCGTGCCTTTTATACATACGTTTCATTCCGTTACACCTCCGTATGCAAGGCGTGTAACTTCATTCACACTCAGTTGTTCTTTTTCCATATGAGAAACAAATCGCCCATTTCTCATTACATATACACGTTTTACTAATTGGACAATCTCTTCAACATCCGAAGAGATTAATAAAATTGCGAGTCCTTCCCTTTTCATTTTTTTTATCGTCTCATACACTTCAAGCCTTGCTTTCGCATCAATTCCGCGAGTCGGCTCATCAAGAATAATAATTTTAGGATTACATGCAAGATACTTCGCAAGCACGACCTTCTGCTGATTACCTCCTGATAAAGATGCCAGTTCTTTATTCATATTCTGTACAACAATTCGGAATTGTTCTATAAACGAATTAACTAAAGCGCTTTCTTTTTCTTGATTTATAAAAAAGCGATTATTTTGATATAAACTTGCCGCTGCAATATTTTCTTTAACAGAAGCAATTGAGAAAATTCCATTCCTCGCCCTATCCTCTGGCACATAAACTAGTCCTTCATCTAGCCTTTTATGCAAAGAACACGTATCAATTGATTTTCCACCCAATAAGATAGACCCTGATTTTATAGTTTTCAATCCAAATATCGCTTCTGCTAATTCCGTTCTGCCAGATCCTATAATGCCAGCAACACCTACAACCTCACCCGCATGTACAGTGAATGATATATTTTCGAATGCGTGACCATTTATATCAACCACTTCTAATATTTTTTTCGTCTTTACTGTCTCTTGAACTACTTCTATTTTCTCTTTCTGTTTATATCCTTTTGGCAATAGTCCCTCCATCAGCATGTCATATGTATAGTCACATACATCACCTTGGCTTACAACCATTCCATCACGTAGTATTGCTACTTTGTTGGCAATTTCAAAGATTTCTGGAAAACGATGCGTAATATAAATCATCCCAATTCCTTTTTCTTGTAAACTTTTCATCAACACAAAAAGACTCTTAATTTCGTGTGTTGTTAATGTCGATGTTGGCTCATCTAGAATAAGAATCTCAGCTTCTCTTATTAATCCTCTAATGATTTCTACTAACTGTTGCTGCGCAATAGATAACGATTCTCCCTGTTCATTAAGATCAATATCCCAACTTAAACTGTCAATTAATTGCTGAACTTTTACTTTAAGCTTCTTTCTATTCCCCTTTAATCCAATACATATATTTTCTTCAATGGTCATATGCGGAAAAATGAGCGGTTCTTGTGGTATTAAATAAATCCCTTCTTGGTGTGCTTCTTTTGGATTTGCAAACTGCTGTCTCTTTCCTTTCACATACATTTCTCCACTATCATACGAATATAACCCCGTTAATATTTTCATTAATGTCGATTTCCCGGCGCCATTTCCACCAACTAAAGCGTATATATCACCATGCTCTACTTGTAAGTTCACTTCCTTTAGCACAAGTTGATTCGAAAACGCCTTACTCATTTTCTTCACTTGTAATAAGGGCACATTCTCCACATGATGTCACCTGCCTTTACCCAGAACATTTTTTGAGAAAATGATTATTTGTTCTACTTGTTTTGTAGCATTGTATATTCCTTTTTTCATATCTAGAACACTTTTTTCAATGTACTATTAATCGTTTCAACTGGAATAAACAAAATATGTGACACATATGTTTAAGCATTGGTCAATTGTTGAAAGGGATGAAGAGTATGTCACAGCTGAACTTTGAAGAAAATTTATTAACTAAAGTAGCCTGGTACTATTATAAAGATCAATTAACACAACAAGAGATTGCTTCACTTCTTCATATTTCAAGAAATAAAGTCGTCCGGTTATTAGATAAGGCACGCAGTGAAGGTATCGTTACATTTCACGTAAAAGGAACCGGTTTGCATTGCTTGAGCATTGAACGTGACTTAATGAAAAAGTTCCACTTAAAAGATGCTTTCATTATCCCTACTCCAATAAACAATTATGCTACTTCTCTCGGAAAAGCCGCTGCACAATATTTAGAGACTCATCTCCAACAAGGTGATTTACTCGGCATCGGCTGGGGTGAAACGATAAGTAAAATGCTAGAAAACATTCATTTTGAAAGTTCTATTAATCTTTCATTCGTAACGCTAACAGGCGGAGTAAACCACTATCTCCCAAGAAAACAAAACTATTTACACTACATGCAAGGCGAACTTCATATTATTCCTACTCCTTTTCTAGCATCTTCTACTGAAATGGCACGAAGTATTTTATCAGAACCAAGTGTGAAAGATATGCTTCATGTCGCTTCACTTGCACATACAGCAGTTGTCGGTATTGGCGGGTTATCTCAAGACGCTACAATTGTAAAAGAAGAAAAATTAACGCTACGTGAAATGACATATATTCGAAGTCAAAACGGGGCGGGCGATATTTTAGGACAGTTTTATAATACGAATGGTGAGTTATTAGAGCTCTCGCATCATAATCGTCTAATTGGCACACCACTTACGATTCTTCGCAACATGAAGCATGTCATTGGTGTGGCTGGAGGTACTCAAAAGATAGATGCCATTTATGGGGCTTTAAAAGGGAATTTTATTCATACATTAATTACTGATGAAGAAACTGCGCTCTCCTTATTAAGAAAGGAAGGTGATTCTTAATGTCTACTTTATTAGCTTTCGATGCTGGTACAGGAAGCATTCGAGCTGTTCTTTTTGATTTACATGGCAATCAAATTGCAGTAAGCCAAAAGGAATGGGTTCATAAAACTGATCCTCGTTACCCCGGTTCTATGAATTTTGATGTAAAAGAAAACTGGCAACTTGTACAACAGTGTACGAAAGAAGTTCTGCAAAAAAGTAATATACTTCCCTCTTCTATTCAAGCTATTAGCGCTACAAGTATGCGAGAAGGTTTTGTTTTATATGATAAACATGGGCAAGAAATATGGGCATGTGCAAATGTTGATGGCCGTGCATCCGTCGAAGTTAGTGAATTAAAAGAAATTCGGTCACATCTTGAAAAAGATTTATATGCAAAGTCTGGTCAAACTTTTTCATTAGGTGCTTTACCACGCCTACTCTGGATAAAAAAACATGAACCCGACGTCTATAATAATATTTACTCTTTTACAATGTTAAACGATTGGATTTTATATAAACTAAGCGGCGTACTGCAAATTGATCCCTCAAACGGATGCACGTCAGGTATTTTTGACTTACAAAATAGAGTGTGGGATAACGATGTCGCTAAGGAGTGCGGTCTATCTTTGCCATTTTCACCAACAGTAAATGAAGCTGGTACAGTAATTGGCAACGTTACAAAAGAGTGTGCAGCATTAACTGGATTACGTGAAGGGATTCCTGTCGTCGCCGGGGGGGGAGATGCTCAAATGGCATCGCTCGGAACAGGAATCGTGAAACCGAATCAAACGTTAATATGCGGGGGTAGCTTTTGGCAACAAGAAGTGAATGTTACTGAGCCAATAACAGATCCACATGCTGCGATTCGAGTAAATTGTCACGTCGTTCCGAACCTATGGCAATATGAAACAATCGCCTTTTTCCCAGGTCTCGTTATGCGCTGGTTTCGAGACGCTTTTTGCCAAGAAGAAAAGAAACTTGCTGATAAACTCGGTGTAGATGCTTATGAATTACTAGAAGAACAAGCGAAAGACGTACCTGTCGGTTCACATGGCATTATCCCTACTTTTTCAAACGTTATGAACTACATTTCTTGGCGTCATGCCGCACCTTCTTTTTTAAATTTAAGTTTAGACGCTGACAAATGCGGAAAAAAAGAACTGTTTCGTGCTATTGAAGAAAATGCAGCCTTCATTACACTTGGAAACTTAAAATTAATAAAAAATCTAACTGGCACATTCCCTTCTGAAGTTATTTTTGCTGGCGGTGCCGCTAAAGGAAAACTATGGCCACAAATTCTATCAGACGTACTCGGTATTCCTGTAAAAGTACCTGTTGTGAAAGAAGCAGCTGCTTTAGGAACTGCGATTGCTGCTGGAGTTGGTGCTGGCATATATTCATCTATGGAAGAAACTGCCGAAGAGTTTGTACAGTGGGAGCAAACATTCGAACCAGTTACTGAAAATCACGAACTATATAAAGAGTTCTATGAAACATGGAAAACTGTATATGACAGTCAGCTCGCTTTAGCTGATAAAGGGCTCACCTCACATATGTGGATTGCGCCTGGTGCACTGTAACACATTACATAAAGGAGTGAACTGTATGTTAAAAGCGAATGAAAATGACTTCTCCTATCGCTTCGGTGATAACGGGCCGAAATATTTAATACAAGGTCCAAATATTGATCTTGGCCTTGTTGTCATTCAACCGGGCCAGGAGTTTCAAAACCATTATCATACGACGTGCGAAGAGGTCTTTTATGCATTAGAAGGTGAAATAGATTTCTATGTGAATAATGAAAGAGTTCCAATTAAACAAGGTGATGTCCTGCAAGTTCGTCCTCATGAATCTCACTATCTTATTAACCATTCTGACAAACCTTTTAAAGCTGTTTTTATTAAGTCACCACATTTACCAAATAAAGATACGGTACAAACGGAAAATCCAACATTAACGAAGGAGTGATTTGGAATGACTTGGGGATTTAAAAATCGATTAAATACAATTTTACCTGATGGTAGAGCGGTTATGTTAGCAATAGATCACGGTTATTTCTTAGGACCAATTCACGGACTAGAACAACCACTTGAAACAGTAAAAAACTTACTTCCTTATACAGACTCCCTCTTTTTAACGCGCGGTGTACTTAGCTCCTGCATTCCTGAAAACTGCAGCACACCGATGGTTATGCGTGTATCTGGCGGCGCTACTGTCGTCGGTAAAGATTTAGCGAATGAAACAATTGTTACACCTGTGAAAGAAGCAGTGAAGCAAAACGCAATTGGCGTTGGCGTTTCTGTTTTTGTCGGATCAGACTATGAAACACAAACTGTTTCGAATCTCGCAAATGTAGTCTCTGAAGCTCACGATTACGGCCTACCTGTACTCGGCATTACCGCAGTCGCAAAAGAATTACAAAAACGTGAAGCTCGCTTTCTAGCACTTGCTTCCCGCGTATGTGTTGAAATGGGTGCTGATATTATTAAAACGTATTACTGCGAAGGATTCGAAAAAATAACGAGCACATGCCCTGCCCCAGTCGTCATCGCGGGCGGCCCAAAACTAGATTCAATTGAAGACGCATTAAACATTACGTACAATGCGCTGCAAGAAGGCGCAATTGGAGTAGACATGGGCCGAAACATATGGCAATCCGAGCATCCAGCTGCGATGATTCAAGCAATACATGGCATTGTAAAAAATGGATTGAATGTGAAAGAGGCACTTGAACTTTATGATGATGTGAAGAATTAAAGTAAAAAAGACAGACTATTTATTAGTCTGTCTTTTTTACTTTACAGTGAAACTTTCTTAATCCGTCTTCTAATATGATACATATTTAAATTTTATACACCTTCAAATGATTACTCTTGATGATTACTATTAAGCTTTGAAACTTTCTTATCTTCTCTATAATCAAGACAAGACACTTCAATTAATAAGCCATTAAATACTGTAAAATAAAAACCATAACTACTACCTCTCATCGAATAAGGTTCCTTGTCTATTTCAATGCCGCCGGCTACTAAACGATTATATGCTTGATCCACTTCACTTGATGTATCCACTAAAAAACCAATATGAAAAGCTTCCGGATACGTAACTTCCTTATTCCCTTTAAATGCTTTTGGATCACTTAGTACAAGTATAAAACCACTCTCATCACTCATGACTACAAGTGCTTTCCCTTTTTGCTCCAAAAATTGAAAATCAAAAAATGTTTCAAAGAAATGTCTCGCTTCCTATAAATCATCAACACATAAATTTAAATGATTCAGCTTCATGTACTCATCTCCTTTTAAACTGAGGGTATATGGATTCATTTTTTTCATAACACTTAAATATGTAAGGGAAAATATTCAAGCGTTCCGTCTAAGACTATGCTTTATAAGTCTAATATTTTTTTCTATAGCCTAGAACGTTTTTTATGACTGTAATTCCATAAACTGTTCGACGCGAAATATTATTTTACCTATATAAAATAGCCACATTATTTATTTTTCAAATTGTGTAAAACCCACTCAATCAAGAAAATTGCTGCAGAGGTACGTTCTGTCGTATCACCTAAAAACAGTTTATTTATAAAACCTTTAAAATGAGTTGGTACTTTAGATAATGTTTCAATATACTTCAAAACAGATCCCGCTGGTGGTATAGGCTTATTATTAACAGCCCATATCCCATCTAACAATGTCCAAGTTGAAATTTGAACTATGTATGAAGCTTTTAACTCATCATTTGCTTTCAAGGCAGATTGAATTTTAATTAATGAACTATGCAACCAATGAGAAATGCCCTTCATTTTGTCGCTAGAAACACGATAGTTTTCAAATTCATATGTAGCTATTTCCTTTAACTTTTTCAACTCACCGCTTTTATCAAACAAAATTTCCCCTTCTAGAAATGAGTAAAATTCCATCTTGTTTTTAAAGTTTACTTGAATTTGATTAAAATCTGCACTCTTATATTCAACTAAAATATCATCTCTCGTTTCAAAATGAAATTTTTTCTTTTGTCCTTCTTCTAAAATAATATAGAAGTCTAAATCAGATTCAGGATATGCATCGCCTCTTGCGACAGATCCAATTAGCATGAATCCATTTACTTTATCTCTAAATAAATATTCATTTAAAATTGTTTGTACCAATTTTTTATGTTTTTCATTTGTAATGAATGAAAAACTCTCCATCATTTCCATCCCCCATTACTACAAAAAGAGGATACATGTTAGCATCTACAACATGTATCCTCTACTTATATATTACGACTGTTGATAAGCCGATTTCGATGATTTCACATAATAAACCGCATGATCCACATTAATAATATGATCTGGTTTTGGTTTATCACGGCCCGCTCTATGTCCAGCTAAGTGTTCTTCACTTGTTTCCCAGTTTTTCCATGCTTCTTCCGATTCCCAGCGAATCATTACGACAACTTCTTCGTCGCCGCGTCTTACTTTTTTCACGAGAACACTTAAATCGATGAAGCCTTCAAATTTTTCAATAATACCTTCTCCAGTGAAACGTTCTACAACTATATTTGATGTACCTTCTTTTACTGTAAATGTTTTCGTTTCGATAAACATATATTCCACTCCCTCTTTGTTATACGAATACTAGTATTCTTCTATTATAATTGATTATGATAATTATTTTCAATTGTAAAGTTTTAATTTTTTGAATTATGCTGATTTCTTTTCTATCGCCTCATCTAAAAATTTGAAATATGGAAGTAACATCCCTATTAAAGATGTAACACATATAACTGCACCGATAATTACATATAGCGCTCTTACTCCCCACATTTCACTCAATATTCCCCCTACTAACACACCTAATGGCATAGCGGATCGTATGAAAAATAAACGCACTGAAAATACTTGTCCTATCATATTATTTGGGACGATTTGTTGGCATATTGTTGTGTTATGAACATTGAAAAATGCAATACAAATCCCTGCTATTACTTCAATTAGTATTGCAATGATAATACTATGATTGAACCCTAGCGAAATGTATGTGAGTCCCCCTATAAACAATCCCCCAAGCATAAGTATACGCCGGCTTTTATATGTTACTTTTCCGACTAATACTGAGCCAATTACGTAGCCAAGTGGAAAACCTGCCATAAAATAGCCGTACTCTGCATATCCCGCTAACAGCTCGTCTTTTATATAAGGAAGATTTGTGACCATCGTTACCCCTACTCCAAACTGCACGAAAGTAAGAAATATACCAAGCCAAACGATGATTGGTTTTGTAAAAAAATATGTAAAACCTTGAAGAAATTGTTCTAGCCACGTTTTTCGTATATCTGTTGTAGTTCTCTTTTCTTTTATATAAAGTAAGAAAGCACCACTAACAAATAGACAAATACATACGAAAGATAATGTAAGTTCTGTTCCAATGAAATGAATGACTACTCCGCCCAATACTGGCGCAAGAAACATCATGAGACGAGTCATTCCATCAATATACGCATTTGCGTCTTGAAGTTGTCCTTGACTTACAATGCTCGGTGTAATTGCTTGACTTGCAGGTGTATAAAGAGGTGTAATAAGTCCCACTACAATTTGAACAACATAAATGTGCCAAACTTCTATACTACCTGTAACTAGCATCACCAAAGGTAATAAGAATACGGACGCCCGTATCCATTGTGAAAAAATCATAATCCACTTCCGGCTCCATTTATCAATAAATGGGCCACTTATTAATTGCAGTATGAGTGATGGGATGAAATATAATAGCCACATACTACTTAAAGCCATTTCCGATCCTGTTAACTCATATACTAGAATTGAATTACATAACGTTCCGAAAGCCCCTCCTAATTCAGAGATTGCACTACCAATCCACATGAAAAAGAACGAACGATTTTTCAATATATTTTTCAATTTCACACACCAACTTTTCTTTTATATTCCTCCCTTTATGTACATTCTCGTTGTTAATTATCTATTCAAAAACATATCTAATTCTTTCGCTAAAGACTGTACTGCTTTCTTTCTTAATACATATTTTCCGTCATGTATATCAACTAACTTCGCTGCACGTAACAATTTCAAATGATGGTGTACAGTCGATTTACCAAGCTGTAATCTTTCCGTTATTTCCTGTAATGTACGTTCTTTTTCAAATAACATTTTTACAATTCGCAATCTCGCCTCATCCCCAAGAGCCTTATGTTTTTGAACTAAAAAATAATTCGGTTCATACGGATCTTCAGGATGAATGCTTTCATTCGCAACTGGATAATGAAATACTTTCGTATCATCAATATCCGCTTCAATATTCCACGGTCTGTACGTCATTTGCGGAATAAGAAGTACGTGATGAACACTTGGCTCTGGCATATAGTTCACTCCGCCAGTCGCCCACTCGACAAACTCTTCCGGCTTCATCTTTTTATTCATTTCATTTTTCGCTTCATAATCTCGTTTTAATATAGAAAGTATTTGTTCTTCCTCTCTTTTAATAACACTCTCATACCAACCTGTCATAACAGCGATTAAATGCGATTTCAGCACTTGTACATCTACATTACATATAAAGCTAATATAAGTAGAAAAAAACTGATGATTATCTGTTAGTTCCTTTAGTTCGTGTATTGCACATACAACTCCCGTTGCAGCTAAACGTCTTTTCTCTTCATACTTCTCTCCTAAAAACGGTAAACATATAAATTTCAAATCTTCTTCTGAAAATGAATCAATTTTAAAATTAAACTGCGATAAATCTTGAAAATCCTCTTCATACAATAACTGGAGTAATGCTTTCCACGTATTATGTTCTTCTACAAACTGTAAGTGTTCTCTCATTTCTTCTGTTAATGCTTCCTTAATTTCTTCCCATTCATTTTGACTCTTTTCAAGAGTATCAATTAACCTTTTATGAGTAATCGCAGCAATGCCAAGTGCACATTCGAAAAGTATCGAATATTTCACCTGAACGTTGTATGTTTCCCTTTTTCTGCTCGTTATGTGATAGACCTCCATTTTTATCCCCTCCTTGTTTGCTATATAATATATTCTATTTTTATCGAATTTTACCTTCTATATTTTTAGAACCGTTTTGCAACTTTAAAAAAACTTTAATCAATGAGCAAACAGAAAAAGGTTTATACTCTTTTCATTCTGACTCAATGAAAGCCTTGATTATTAAATATCATATTAAAAATGAGATTTTTTAATGGCTCAATTATACGTTGTATTTCACTCTCTTGTTCAACTATAGAGAAGGTTTATTGAAGAGAAAAGCGAACGCTTCAAGTACATGATGCCTTACAATCTTCATTAACCGCCCTTCAAGAAGCAGAACTAGATCAACTAAGTCCTTCTCTACCAGTTTGGCAACAATATATGAATATCCTTTTGCATGATGCTTATCATACAGGACAAATTATACAGCTTCGGAAACTTCAAGGTTCATGGCCAACTCACCGTTCTTATTTATAAAGTGAAATTTTAATCAGCTCTTACCAATCGGGATTTTGCGGGCAGCCCATCCCCACTTCACTTCTTTGCTTTCCCTGAATTTTGAGGTAAAAGTCTTACTGCCCGTTAATCCGGGATAAACGATGTTTAAAATCGCATACGTTTAATATCCAACAAAACAATTGAAAACAACTAATTGTTCGATAATTACTGCGATTGCTCAAAATAAAGCAAATTAAAATACGTGAATCCCAAACATCATTTACCCTCTTCATAACTTCTGATCATAATCCAAATTTGGAAGAATAGAGGCTTTTTTATATACAAATAATAAGCCTCAAGGAGTTGTTGACATGTATTTCATATTGAATATGTTAGGGATTTTCGTTGTCATATTAATCGTTTTCTTATGTTCGCCTAATAAAAAACATATAAAATGGAGACCAATTGTAATTCTCATCCTATTGGAGCTTTTTATTACATGGTTTATGTTAGGCACAAAGCTCGGCAGTATTATCATTAATAAAATTGCGTCATTTTTCAGTTGGCTACTAGCATGTGCGAATGAAGGTATTCGATTTGCATTTCCTTCAGCTATGGAAAGTCAGCACATTGATTTCTTCTTTAGTGCGTTACTTCCTATCATTTTTGTTATTACTTTTTTCGATATTCTATCTTATTTCGGAATCTTAACTTGGATTATTGATAAAGTAGGTGCAGTTATTTCAAAGATTTCTCGTTTACCAAAGTTAGAAAGTTTCTTTTCGATTCAAATGATGTTTTTAGGAAACACCGAAGCACTTGCGGTTGTTCGTGATCAATTATCTGTGTTAAAAGAAAATCGATTATTAACTTTTGGAATTATGAGTATGAGTAGCGTTAGCGGATCCATTCTTGGCGCTTATTTATCAATGGTGCCAGCAACATATATTTTCAGCGCAATCCCATTAAACTGTATTAACGCATTAATTTTAGCCAATGTATTAAATCCTGTGGAAGTTTCGAAAGAAGAAGACGTTGTTTACACACCTTCAAAACATGAAAAAAAGGATTTCTTTTCTACTATTTCAAACAGTATGTTAGTTGGGATGAATATGGTTATCGTTATTTTAGCTATGGTAATTGGTTATGTAGCTTTAACAGCATGTTTAAATGGGATTTTAGGATTTTTTGTAACAGGGTTAACAATTCAAAAAATCTTCTCCATTATCTTTAGTCCTTTTGCATTTTTACTCGGTTTATCAGGCAGTGATGCTATGTATGTAGCTGAATTAATGGGGATCAAAATAACGACGAATGAATTTGTTGCAATGATGGATTTAAAATCAAACTTAAAGTCGCTACAACCGCATACGGTTGCGGTTGCAACGACATTTCTAGCTTCTTTTGCTAACTTTAGTACAGTAGGTATGATTTATGGAACTTACAATTCATTATTTGGCGGAGAAAAATCATCAGTCATCGGTAAAAATGTTTGGAAGCTTCTTGTTAGCGGGATGGCTGTTTCTTTATTAAGTGCTATGCTCGTTGGGCTATTTGTATGGTAAATAATTTTTATAATAAAAGACACCCAAGCCAATTGAGTGTCTTTTATTATTATTTTCGAATTTGCCCATTTCCACGAATCACATATTTTGTAGAAGTTAATGCTGGAAGCCCCATTGGTCCTCTTACGTGTAACTTTTGTGTACTGATACCAATTTCCGCTCCGAATCCAAATTCGGATCCATCTGTAAAACGAGTCGATGCATTATGATAAAGTACCGCGGCATCTACAGAAGTAAAAAACTTGCTGACGTTTTCCTCGTTTTCAGTAATAATTGCTTCAGAATGCATAGATCCATACGTATTTATATGATGAATCGCTTCTTCAACAGTGGAAACCACTTTCACTGCTAGTGTGAGAGATAAAAACTCAGTTTCCCAGTCTTCTTCTGTCGCAAGTAAGATAGAAGGATCAATCTCCACTGCTTTATTATCACCACGTAGCTCCACTCCTCTTTCCTTCAAGGAAGAAAACAACTCGCTACCATATTGCTCTGCCCACTTCTCATGAAGTACAATCGTTTCAATTGCATTACATACAGATGGACGCTGCGTTTTTGCGTTTATAATAATATCAAATGCCATTTGTTTATCCGCTGTTTCATCAATGAAAATATGACAATTCCCCGCACCTGTTTCAAGTACTGGAACAGACGCTTCCCTCACTACTGTATCAATTAATTGTTTACCGCCTCTTGGTATAAGAACATCCAAGTACTCGTTCAATGTAAACAACTGTTTTGCACTATCTCTCGTTGTATCTTCTATGAGCTGTACACTTTCTGAAGGCAAGCTAGTCTGCTTAAGCGCCCTGTGAATAACGCTAACGATGGCTTTGTTAGAATGAATAGCAGAAGAACTACCACGTAGTATTACTGCGTTTCCTGTTTTTAAACAAATTGTAGCAGCATCAACAGTTACATTCGGTCTTGCCTCATAAATCATTCCGACAACACCAAGTGGTACGCGCATCTCCTGAATAGATAGTCCATTTGGTCGTTCCCATGCACTTACACATTCTCCTACAGGATCACGTAATTCAATTAACTGCTTAATACCCTCTGTCATATCAACAATTCGCTGTTCATTCAGCAAAAGGCGATCAAGGATTGAATGAGAAAATCCTTTCTCCTTACCTTCTTCAATATCCCGTTTGTTTTCTTCTAAAATATAAGCTGTTTCTACTATCAGCTGATTAGCAATTGCAGCAAGTGCTTCATTTTTTTGATCTGTAGTTTTAAGCACAAGTTCTCTAGCAACCTCTTTTGCTTTTATCCCCTTTGCCAACACTTCATTCATTTTTATTTCCTCCTTTTTAAAGTGAAACCCAATGATCCCTATGGATGACTTCATAACTATGTCTCTCGCCTCTTACTTGAATATCTTGGCTTTGCATACCTTTTACATCTCTTAGTTCCTCTGCACTATATGTGCATTGTCCTTTTCCTATTACGCGCCCTTGTTGCGTTACAACCTCTACAACTTCACCCACTTGGAAAAATCCTGATACATTCGTAACACCAGCTGGAAGTAAACTCTTCCCATGCTGAATGATGGCAGTAGCTGCCCCAGCATCTACTTCAATTTGTCCGCTAACAAGCGAATGCAAGGCAATCCATTGCTTGTTCATCTTCATTTCTTTTTGAGGAGCATTACCAACATACGTTCCATCACCCTTACCCTTCAAAACATCTACAAACTTTTCCTGTCCACGTCCTGTTCCGATAAATACACTCACACCAAGAGAGAGTGCTGTCTTTGCAGCATCGATTTTTGATTTCATACCGCCAGTCCCAAGTTTTGAGCCTGCATCTCCTGCAAGAGAAGAAATTTCTTCCGTAACTTCAGGAAGAAAATAATATTTTTTTGCATCCGCATTTTTCTGAGGATTTTTGTCATATAACCCGTTCACATCCGTAAAGATCATAAGCATATCCGCCGAAACAAGCCCGCTTACTAAAGCTGACAGCATATCATTATCACCGAACGTTAGCTCCTCTAAAGAGATGGAATCATTTTCATTAATAATTGGAAGAGCGGAACGGTTTAATAATTCTCCTAACGTAGCGTAAGCATTACTATATTGTTCTTTTCTAGAAAAATCACTTCTCGTCAGCAAAAGTTGCGCAGTAACGATGCCATATTTACGGAATTCCTCCGTGTACGCCTGCATTAACAAACTTTGTCCGACAGCTGCTGCAGCCTGTTTCCCTTTAATCGTTACAGGTCTGCTAGGATATCCTAGCGCTGAAAAACCTGCAGCGACGGCTCCAGATGTAATTAACACAACCTCGTGCCCATCTTCTTTCAACCGAGCCAATGCGGCAACGTGATCTGAAAGCTGTTCTGTAGAGATGCCTCCATGACTATCTGCCAAGGAACTACTCCCAATCTTTACAACAATTCGTTGTTTTTTCACTTTTTTATCCCCCAAGTCTAAAATCAAAGTTTTTTTATAAATTACACTTCATTCACTTTGTAACTATATCTATTCTCATCAATGCTGCACTGAAGTATTTAAGAGCAAAATAAAAATGACCGCTTCGCCCTTAATAAAATAAAAAGGACGAAACGGTCATTGTTCCGCGGTACCACCTTAATTGATATACATAGATATCCACTTGGTGCCTATAACGCAGGCGAACGCCTAAACTTTCATTTAAGACTCAGGGATAGGTTCGATATATTCTATACGAGGAATCTTTCAGCCGGTGAATTCCACTCTCTTTCGCAAGAAGACATATGTACTAATTCCCTTCAACGATTTTCAATCTAATTTTTTTATATTATGCGATATAGTTCGATTCGGTGTCAAGAGGTATTTTTAAAAATAAATAGAGCCACAAGTTATTTGTATGAAATTATCGCCCTACTGAATGAAAATACAAAATGATATAAGTTTAACTCATATTCATAAACATAAAACCTTACATTATAGTGTATATATTTACATAATGTCGAATATAATTAATTTTTGTCTTTTAGTGTTGCAAAAAGGAATATATTCTCTTAGAATGTTTCTTTATATTGCACAGGGATGTTATTCTTATTCTAAGAAAATAATATCAAACCGATATAATTGATTATAAAAGGAGCAAGATTGAGTTATTATGGATAAACAAATTGGATTCATCGGTTGCGGAAATATGGGAATGGCTATGATTGGCGGAATGATAAACAAAAATATAGTGTCTGCAAATCAAATTATTTGTTCAGATTTAAACACTGCTAATTTAAAAAATGCTAGTGAAAAATATGGGCTAACTACAACTACCGACAACAATAAAGTAGCTAAAAATGCTGATATTTTAATTTTATCAATCAAACCAGACCTATATTCATCAATAATTAATGAAATAAAAGAAGTAATCAAAAACGATGCTATCATCGTTACGATCGCTGCTGGAAAAAGTATTGAAAGTACTGAAAATGCCTTTAATAAAAAAGTAAAGGTTGTAAGAGTAATGCCTAATACTCCTGCTCTTGTTGGAGAAGGAATGTCTGCATTATGCCCTAATGAAATGGTTACAGAAAAAGATTTAGAAGATGTACTAAACATTTTCAATAGTTTTGGTCAAACAGAGATCGTAAGTGAAAAATTAATGGATGTTGTCACATCCGTAAGTGGTTCTTCACCAGCTTATGTATATATGATTATAGAAGCGATGGCAGATGCTGCTGTACTAGATGGTATGCCAAGAAATCAAGCATATAAATTCGCTGCTCAAGCTGTGTTAGGCTCTGCAAAAATGGTACTAGAAACAGGAATACATCCAGGTGAATTGAAAGATATGGTTTGTTCTCCTGGCGGAACGACAATAGAAGCTGTAGCGACATTAGAGGAAAAAGGATTACGAACAGCGATTATTTCAGCTATGCAGCGTTGTACGAAAAAGTCTGTTGAACTATCTGGTCAAACTAAAAAATAAAACTATAAAAGAGATTACGTTAGCTATGAATTCACATACTTTTAATTAAAAATTCACTACATGATAAACGGCCAAACTCATATAAAATTGAGCTTGGCCGTTCTACTTTTTAATTATATTAAAATAATTTTATTTGACTCTTCTTTAAAGGTTCTGTTTTATCCCTTACCTATTCCCTACTATGATTGTGTAATTTTATTAGAAACTAATAATTTTTCAATGCATTTCGGTAACATATCTAATAGTGTTTCAAATGCGTAGTTTACATCTAGACGTTCTGTCCATTGATGTGCATCTTTTCCTACCGGTCCCATATTTAATACTGGAACATCAAACTCTTCTAATTCCTGAAGCGGAATTGAATAGCCTTTATCCCATAATGGCATATTGTCTACAAGCGAACTCATTGAATCCAGTGGATACTGCAAGCCTACATAGCTTAAATCTGAAATCCCCCCAAAATAATTTTGGTTTTCAAATGTAATTTTATGATTGTAATGTGCATACTTTTCCATTTCTACAACTACCTCTTTTATTAAAGGATTGTTGCGTGAACTCACAGCTGGATAGTACGGCGGAGCGAAGAAAAGTACAATCATCGGTGCCTTTTCTTTACATAAAATCGCTAATTTATCTACTAAATCAATCGTTACCGCACGATCATCTTTATCTCCTCTATTTTTTATAATATTAGATTGAATATGATCTATTTTTTCTCGTCCATGTTGCTCAATTGCATATGTGATAAGCTCTTCATAAGTTAATACATTTACTTTGAGATTAGGTGGTATAAATGGATTATATTTAGAAAAACGATATGCATGTTTTTCATACGACTCTTCTATTTTCTCTGCTACTTTCGTTACTTTTTGACGTAACAATGAAACTACATCTGTCATTGATTTTTCTAATAAAAACAAATTAAATAATGTGACTGCACGATGCGGAATTTGTACAGAATAATCCTCTTTTAAGTCCCTTTGAAGTAAGTTAGTTGGTGGAGGACTCGCTTCCCCTTCTATAATATCACAAAGGTCTGTGTTTAACTCTAGTTCTGCTGTTATTAATGAAGCCATATAACTCCCATTTAACCCTGCAAAAGGTTCACCTACATGTGTCTCTTTTCCGTAGCAAAGAAAACCAGGTAACACTTTACCAATAGAGCCAGTGTAAATATACTTATTTTGGTCACCAGGATGTCTTGAAAACATAGGCTCTGAGTTTAAGACCGTTTTATAATCTAAATTATGCTCTCTTGCTAAATCTAATAGTCTCGGAACAGCGGCCCTCATCCCTACAGAATTCACTTCTTCATCTGGTACAGCCAATAAAAGAACATTCCCATCGAATCTTCCTTCACATGCTTGTTCAATCATTGCCATTTGTAATGCGAGGCCGCATTTCATGTCCATTGTTCCTCTACCAAACAGCCAATCTCCATGTTCTATATCTTCACGTACATGGTCTGGAAGTTCATCTTTATGAGAATAAAACATAGATGTTAACTTTTTAGGATTAAATGCATCTTCTTTCCACACTCCGTAATCTTGTACATCTACAACATCAAAGTGACTTACTAGAATTACAGTATTTTTTGTACTATCGCTTTTCTTTACTAGTGCTGTAACAAAATATCGTCCGTCCCCCGTCGGATTTTTTTGCACATGGTGCGGGTTTTCTTTGAAGTACTGTAAATCAGATAATTGCTCCACAACAAAGTCTGGCAATATCACTTCAGCCTCTGTACCTGTAATACTAGGAATTTCAACAAGACTGCTTAATAATTGAATCAATTGTTCTTTTGATTGCCACTTTGACATATAAATCCCCCTATTTTTCCGCATTATGAAAACGAATTCCAATATATGAATAAAAAATGACGACAGCTATCAAAATTATAGTTCTGATGTACTGCCGATTTTTATTGATATTTCATGAGCTGCTTGTTTTACCTTGCTAATAAGAAAAGATAGTCGATCATCATTAATACGATGACTAATTAACCCAACACTTAATGCTCCTACTACTTTATGATTAAATCCGATAATAGGTGCAGCTACTGAAGCTGTCCCTTCTGTTTTTTCACCATAACTGACAGCATATCCTTCATTTTTTATTTGCTTTATTTGATTAAGAAGAATTTGCTTTTGTTCTGGTAATGAAGGAAGTAAATACTCTACAATATGTTCCATTTCATTCGTTTTCATATTGGCAAGCATCGTTTTATTTGCAGCACCAATTGAAAGTGGAATTTGTTCTCCTAGATTATCGATAACCCGAATTTTTAAAGGACTATCAATTCTTTCAATGATAATAGAATGCGTTCCGTTTGGAATATTCAAATAGACACTTTCTTCCACTTCAGCAGCCAAACGTTTCATCACTTCTCTTGCAACAGATCTGTAGTCTACCTTCTCCAATTGACGTAACCCTATTTCCATCCACATTGGTCCAATTTTGTACTGTTTTGTCTCTGTAATTTGTGTAACTAACCCATGCTCCATTAGAGAGTTAAGTAATCTATGTACTGTACTAACTGGGAGATGTGTTCCATCAGCTATATCAGAAATAGCCCAATACTCTTTTTCATTTGTAGAATTCAATAATTTAATAATACTTATCGCTCGATCAATGGACTGTACCATAACTCGCCTCAACTTTACTCGTAGTATGTTAGTACGTTTAATTAACTATCAATTTAGCAAACATTCGAAATGAAATCAATATATTTATTCAATTTTCTAACAATAAAAATATATCACTAACAACGAATTGAAAACGCAAACAAAAAAATATTGACTTTCCTTTTTAATTATCTGAAAATTATAACAATATTTCACATCACGGAATACATTCCATAATACGGAAAAACATCAAACTTTATTCTATCAACTACGAAAGTGAGGAAAACAATGGCGCAAGTAAACAATACAAACAATGAATTAAAACGTACGATGAAAAGTAGACACTTATTCATGATTGCACTCGGTGGTGTGATTGGAACGGGATTATTTAACGGATCTGGCTTTATAATAAGTCAAGCTGGACCTGGTGGATCCGTACTTGCCTTTATGGCCGGTGGATTATTAATGTATTTCGTTATGCTATGTCTTGGTGAACTCGCTGTAGCCATGCCTGTTTCGGGTTCTTTCCAGGAATATGCCACTAAATTCATCAATCCTGCAACTGGCTTTACAATCGGATGGTTGTATTGGTTAAGCTGGGCGAATACGACCGGTCTTGAATTTACAACTGCCGGTATTACAATGCAGCGCTGGTTTCCTGATATTCCTGTTTGGGTTTGGTGTTTAATATTTGGCGTTACAATCTTTACTATTAACGCATTATCTGCTCGTAGTTATGCAGAAACAGAATTTTGGTTTTCAAGTATAAAAGTATCTGCCATTATAGCTTTTATAATTCTTGGTGGCGCCGCTATGTTCGGCTTTATTGATTTAAAAGGCGACGAACCAGCTCCACTTCTTTCAAATTTCGTAAATCATGGTGGTTTATTTCCGAATGGACTTGCAGCTATTCTATTAACAATGGTTACAGTCAATTATTCCTTCCAAGGTACAGAGCTTGTCGGAATCGCAGCAGGTGAAAGTGAAGATCCAGCAAAAACTTTACCTCGTTCTATTAGAAATATTATATGGCGCACAATGTTTTTCTTCGTCTTAGCAATCTTTGTTCTTGTTGCTTTAATTCCTTGGGAAGAAGCAGGACTCACAAAGAGCCCATTCGTTGCTGTTTTTGATAATATCGGTATTCCATATGCAGCTGATATTATGAACTTTGTTATTCTTACTGCTGTTCTTTCTGTTGCAAACTCAGGACTATACGCTGCTACTCGCATGCTTTGGTCTTTATCAAAAAACGAAATGGCTCCAGCATTTTTAAAGAAATTATCATCACGTGGGATTCCTCTCAACGCTTTAATCATGACAATAGCTATTTCTGCTTTTTCTCTTTTAACAAGCGTCGTAGCTGCTGAAACGGTTTACTTATGGTTAATTTCCATTTCTGGAGTCATAACAATTATTGTTTGGATGTCAATTTGTGTTTCTCAATTCTTTTTCCGCAAACACTATTTAGCTGAAGGTGGAAAATTAGACGACTTGAAGTTCAGAACTCCACTCTATCCCCTTGTACCAATTCTTGGTTTTGGATTGTATGGCATTATATTAGTAAGTCTTATCTTTATCCCAGATCAAAGACTAGGCATTTATTGTACTGTACCATTTATCATCTTTTGCTATACCTACTATCACTTTAAAGTTAAGAAAAGAATTGCAACTAACACTCAAAGTGAAACTAAAATTAGCGAAACTTCGTAATATTGTACGATACAAAAAAGACAACACGTGGCGTTTCACTTCATGTGTTGTCTTTTTTTATTATTTAAATATGAGTTCACCTGAATTTAATGGATTTTTCTCTTCTCCTACAAAAGTAGTAAAATTTTCATTTGAACTTGCTACCTCAGTTGGATTTATCGTATTTCAATTTCGATATAATAATAAATAGGTATATCAGATATAGCTGTACATTATTAGAATTACATTCATTACTCAACTGGTAGTTACCAAGAAAGAAAGGAATGATCATAATGATACAGAACATATACGAGACTCATTTACATGTAAGAAATTTAGAAAAAGCGATAAATTTCTATCAAAACAAGCTAGGATTAACGTTAGCAAGAAAACTCTCCAAAAGAAGAGTGGCTTTCTTTTGGGTCGGAGAAAATAAAAAACAAATGCTTGGACTATGGGAAGTAAATAATATCGAAGACTTTGAGCTGAGACATTTTGCTTTTGGTGTAAATTTAGAGTTTTTAATGACTTCTAAAGCGTGGTTAGAGGAGCGTGGAATAGAAGTGATAGGAAGTCAAGGAAAAGGAAATCAAGAGCCAATTGTCCAAAGGTGGATGCCCGCTGCAAGTGTATACTTTCTAGATTGTGATAGAAATAAATTAGAATTCATTTCTATGTTACATGACAATCCAGATGAATTAGAATATGCATCCTATTTAAGTGTATGGAATGCGGAACACCAAGAAAAATGAATGAAATTTCCGTTCAAGTCTTTTCTAATTTTTTAGATATACTGTTGTACGATCCCCCTTTTGCTATTAATTTTCGTTGGATTTATGAACAGTTATCGTAATGGAACATTCATGATAACTCCACTTGTTAACATAATACATTTATTGCCACCTTGTATTTGTACTTACGTACTAGCAATTCCTAATCTGCTTCCATTACAATTTGAAACATTTAATTTTTCTTCTTATCTGGCATCTAATCTTTAAACAAAAACTCCCCTTAAATCGAAAATGATTAAGGGGAGTTTTATATACGATGCAATTATAGTTCAGATTTCATCCGAACAGAAACATTATTTTTAATTATATTTTTGACATCTTTAAAGCTAACAAAATTGTTACTTTTCTCATCCCAAAGACGGAAACGGAGTGAACGCAAGCTTGTAGCAAGCGTAATTGTTGGTACATTTTTTAAAGGAAGGGTATTGTTGTGTGCCTCTTCTAGTTTATAGTTAGGTACTCTTGGACTTAAATGGTGAACATGATGAAATCCAATATTACCCGTTAGAAATTGCAAAATTTTTGGAAGTTTATAAAAAGAACTTCCCTCCACTGCCGCTTTCACATATTCCCATTCTTTATCTTCTTCAAAATAAGAATCCTCGAATGTGTGCTGTACGTAAAACAGCCAAATCCCTATTGAACCTGCTATTAAAAATATAGAACCATGTACTAAAAGAAACGATTGCCATCCAATTGCCCAGCAAAGCATTCCTACAATAGCAACGATTAAAATATTCGTTAAATAAGTGTTCATACGTTCTTTTTTTCTAGCACCTTTTCGGTTAAATCTATTTTTAAGCAAGAAAACATAAATCGGGCCTAACCCAAACATAACGAATGGATTGCGATATAAACGATATGCTAAACGGAGTCTAAATGGTGCTGCTACATATTCATCTACTGTAAGCGTCCAAATATCCCCTGTACCCCTCTTATCCAAATTACCACTCGTAGCGTGGTGAATAGAATGCTCATGCCCCCACTGATCAAATGGGAATAATGTTAAAACACCCATACACGTTCCAACTATTCTATTTGCACGTCGACTCTTAAAGAATGAATAATGGGTACAATCATGAAAAATAATGAAAATCCTTGTCATAAATCCAGCGGCTAACAGTGCTGGAACTAATGTTAACCAATAAGAAACTGACAAACTTTTATAAGCAAGGTACCATAAAATAATAAATGGCACGATTGTGTTGATCAGTTGCCAAACACTTTTTTTAATCGTTGATTTTTCAAAAGGAGCAACTTGTTTTTTTAAATTTTTAGTATTTTCTAAGGTCATTGTTCTAATTCCTTTCCTTTTTGTTGCTAATTCATATTATAGCACACTATTAGTATCAGGTGTTAAAAGTAGCTATAATAAATATTTTATACTATGAAAATCTCTTTTTTCTTACTCATTACTTACAAATTTCTTACGTCCAAAATAGCTTCTATAATTGGACAGACGGAGCATTTTATGTATCAAAGAAACTTCATATTTTTCCAATAAGTACATAAAAAACAGCGAGTTTTTTCACAAGAAGAAAAAAGCTGCAATCAGTCAGTTTCACCGACTTATCGCAGCTTCTCTTCTTTTTACCTTATTTTATCGATGAAGCCAAACTGCACCTGCAGACTTGTCTTCAGCTTGGCCTACCACTTCAAACTTCAGTCCTAGCTTCGGTAACTTACGTCCTGCATCAGGAATAACGCTGTTGATGTATTGCTTAGAATCATCAAATTTTTCCACTCCTGGTAATCCTTTATAATCAAAGATACCGCGTGTTGGTGAATTTACTTTCCATGCTGGTGTTTGATCAAATGAGAATGCCGCATCGGCAATTTGATAACGCGTACTGCTCTTCACAGTAGGTTGTCCGTTTAATGTCCCTACAATTGCCTCTGGATGAGAATCTACTACTCCTAAGAACCCTTCACCTGGATGAACGCCTACCCAGTTATCTGTAAAGCTTTGATCCGCATACCATACAACCATTCCTGTATTAAATACTGGGCCACGTGCATATTGTAACGCAGTGTCAGAACCAGCGTAATTTCTCCACTCTACATAGTAATTATGTTTTTTCTGTTCAAATCCGTTAGACACAGTAAAGCCTTTTAACGTCATTGCAGGCTGACCTTCTGCATCATCAGAGAAAACAACTTTTCCATCTACAGTTAAGGCTGCATTATCTAACGCAAATCCTTTATAAGCTACTGCAATATCTGTTAAGTACTCAAATTGCAGTTTTACTTTTTTTCCTTTGAATTGGCTTAAATCGTATGATTTATCAACCCACTTACCATCAGTTGTATCCGCGCCGCCTTTTATATCTTTTTCGCCCATTCTATCAATGCGTGTCTTCGTTCCATCTTCTGCAATCGCATATACGTCAAGGAAATCATACTTCGCTTCAAGTTCGTAAAATGCCTTATAATCGAACTTAGCATCCTTTGCATTTGTTAAGTCAAATACTGGTGTCTCAAGTGTTGTATGAATGTCATTTCCTTTTGTACTGTAATAGAACTTCTTACCAAACGCTGATTCGATATTTTTTATATCTTTGTCCGGCAAGTTAACACGAACAATTCCAGGTCGTTTAGATTTTGTAGTACTTTGATCTACATATGTTGCAACACCGATTCCTTTGCTAAGTTTGTCATAATCTACTTCAAGAATATTCGCCCAGTTCCCCTTCATATTCTTTTGGAAAAACTCTTTATTTTGTGGCGAGAAACTCGTTGGCTCTGTTCCTGCAATTTTTCCAGCCCAGCTACCACCACTCATAATAGACCATGACTCAACAGGTTCACCTTGTCCTGAGTACTTTGTATCATATTCATCTGGTAAGCCTAAATCATGGCCATACTCATGTGCAAACACACCAACTGCTCCGTCTTCAGGCTCGATTGTATAATCATATGCAGCCATCTTTCCGCCCCAGTTCGAAACAGAAGATTTCGTGCCATCAATTGCATATGGTTTTGAACCTAGTTTTGAACGATGTGACCAAATCGCATCATCTTTCAATTTACCGCCGCCAGCTTCTTGACCAACGCCAGCATGTACAACCATTAAATGATCAATAATGCCATCTGGCTCATTTTTATTTCCATCACCATCTTGATCGTATTGATCAAATTGGTCATAGTCTGCTAAATTGATTCCTTTTGCTACCGCTGCTTTTAATGCTTCTTTCACAAAATCTTTTGGTCCTAAGGGCCCCTTGTTATCATGCCCAGTACCCGCATCAGCACCATAATCTGATGCTTTTCCTGGAACAGTAAGCCATTCTGTTACAGTCCCATCAACTGTATAGCTACCACCAGATTGTTCTTCATAATATTGCTTAAATGTGTTAATTTTCGATCCATCAAATAAAGTAAATGGTTCATCACCAAATAACATTTTTTGATAATGTTCACGATTAAAGTCCTTAGAATACATATATCCTGGCTCTTGATCAATATTGTTATGCTTAAAATCGCTAAATTCTACAAGTAAAACAAGTACTTTATCTTTTCGAACAGCTCCATTGTATTCTTCTTGCTTCGCTGATGTAGTAGGTACTTTTCCATTTAATTTCCCAGGGTTCAATGCTGCACCTTGTCCAGCTACTGGGCCTACTTCAGGCTGCTGCGCCTGTTCATTTTCCCTCATTTTTGCATCTTTTACTTTTTTCATAAAGTCAGAGGCTTCTTGCGTAAGACTATCTCCTGTTAAGATTTCTTTCCCAGGGTTTTCCCCTTTCTTTTTCTCAACATATTTTTCGACAGCCTTTGAAGTCTCAGCTTGTGATGCAGATTGATCAATTACCCCCCGTTGTTTTAGCGCTTCAGCCAAACGCTCCTCCGGTATTAAGTGCTCATCTATTGGTAGAGATGATGTTGGTGTCTCAGCATACGCTGCGTGACCTCCAAAAGCAAACGTACTACTTAGTACTGCTGCTGTTGTTAATACCGCTAATGGTTTTAATTTCTTTTTCTTTTTCAATGTATTTCCTCCCCAGTGTCTGCAAATTATCGTTTTTTGCCGATAACAACATAATATTCGTTATAATACGAATATTCAATCTTTTTCAACAAATAAAATGTTGAGAAATATTTTTTTATGCAGGGTGAAATACATAAGATATAAAAACAAACAGACTCTCCTATAAATAACAGTGAACTTTTATATGTTCTTAGTTACAATCAAAATCCAGTAAATCTGGGATTCATGCTTTTTTAATAAAAATAAGAATTAAATATTTTCTATACTATTTAATCTATGGATTACCATATTACTCACTATTCTCATTATTACAAGCTAATAGTGGTTCGTACATCATTATAGCGTGATTCTCTGTTACATATTGATCTTCTATTAACTGTTTCTGTTGATTATATACTTTACGTTGAATCACATTATGTCGTATATAACCGCCCCAGTATGCAGGTTGAATTGAGTGTTCTTTCTCATACACTTCATATTGATAAAGTTGCGGATAGACTGTTCTCCATTCACCAACTAAATGTTCATCTGTCATATAAAGGTGAAGTTGATACGGTTGGTCCGTTTCATTTTTAATTTGTAAATCCAAATAGTTATAGGAACAAGTCGCCCCACTCCCAAACGGTTGAGTGCGCCTAGAGTCAGGAAAGACATCAAAGCTATGACGATATCGTTCTGTTACTGTCAGTGGTGTATGTAAAGTCATCCAATATATTAAATTCGAAAGCTGACAAAGACCTCCTCCAATACCTGTTTGAAAAGATCCGTAATGTAATACCATACCTTCTACATACCCTTTTTTCCTCGTTGGCTTACCTATTAAACGCCAGTAAGAAAATGTTTCTCCCGGTCTAATGACGATACCATTTAGTTTTTTAACAGCAATTTTCAAATTAACAACCTTATTCTGTTGATACCACATATCTACATCTTTGAGCTTACGAAGTAATATCGTTCGGTGCTGAATTGCTGTACAAGGTAGCTTTTCTTGTTGAAACCTTTTTGCATATGTTTTTCCGTCTGCTAACCACTGAATGTACCTCTTTGTAGAGTAATACCACTTCCCTAGCATAATGCGATACTTAGACCGCTGTTTAGGACGTAAGTGCACTATATTCATTTTATTCCCTCTCTCTTTCTTCAACTAAATTCTAATATATTTCTAATTCAATAAATTACAGTTTTCTTAGCTGCATAATAATTTCCGCAAAAAAATAATAAATTTACTCTAGTGGAGATTTTATTTTGATGATTGCTTTATAATTATATAAAACTGAGCTTCAATACAATAAATTGAAATAAACATATTATAAATATAACGGATAACCTTAAATAAAAAATAATGAACATTAAAGAAATTCTAAAGTATTAATATATTTTTCGTAAATATTAATTGATAACACATTAGACTTTACTATATGTATAACTTCTTATTCTACAAAACGAAATTTTTTAATGTAAGAAAAAAATATAATTTCCCTTTAACATTTATACAAGTCTCATATGGAAAACTTTACAAAACAATTCGAACACTTATATTTAGAATAAACACAAAAAATTGCCACCAGTTAGCTTAACTGGTTGGCAATTTTTTAACGAGAATGCTTTACAAATAGTTGAATTGCTTCTTCTGGTACATAGCACTTTCCATTACTCTCTACAATAACACTTCTTAATTCATACCCTTTACCATTGATACGAATTATATTTTTGTTACCAAATAATTGTGCTTCTACTTTATTATGTTTTACTACGAGTAACGGGTTTGCTCCTTCGGTTTTGTCGGCTGTTACAGTTGCACCGATTTTCTTAAAGGCTTGTTCACTCTCTAAAAATATTTTATTCGTTACTTCTTCTAAGTTAAAGCCCATCGCTTTCGCCATCGTCTTCGCAATGTCTGTATTTTGGATTAAGCCTTCTGGTTTTTGAGGTCCATAAGAATGTAAGAATACATCCTCACCTGTATGTCCTCCTGTCGTAAAGCCGATATTTGCACGATTAGCCAATAATGTAGTAAGAATTCGTCCTACATCCATTTTCTTTTTTGCCACTTTTAATTTTTCTTTTTCATCATGAGTTAGATTATCCAAACCGTATAGTTTAGCTACATCTTCTACATTTGATAAATCAGATTTCAGTTTATTTATAGTTCCTTCAAGTGTCATTTTCGCCTTTTTCAATGGATCAATGTATGCAGAAACCGGTGTAGTATTGTATCCTTTTGTCGTATTCCTATTCCCTATAGAGATGCCGCTGTTACCATGATCAGTTAAAGCGATGAGCATCGTATCCCCATCTTTCTTCGCAAATTGTAACGCCTTTGCTACCGCTTCATCAAATGCCAATACATCACTAATCATCCCAATTGGATCATTAGCATGGGCTGCCCAATCAGGCTTACTACCTTCTACGAATAAAAAGAAGCCATCTTTATCTTTTGATAATGTTTGAATTGCTTTTTCTGTCATTTGAGAAAGTGTTGGTTGTTCTGGATTTGTTGCTATACGATCCATATCAAACGCAAGAGCATGATGTGAGAAAGAGCCCCAAATTTTATTAGATTTGGAGTTCAATAACGCATCTTTCGTTTCAACGAAATCGTATCCTTTGTCTTGAATCACCTTTACTAAATTTTCACCATCTTTTCGGATTCCATTACTTTTCATAGGTAACAGCGCCGCTTTTCCCCCGCCTAATACGACATCTATATTTTGATATACTTGCTGCTTCGCAATTACGTCAAAATGTTTGCGATTGACATGGTGAGCGGAGAATCCGGCCGGAGTAGCATGCTGAATTTCAGATGTAGCAACAATGCCAGTTGCACGACCAGTACGTTTTGCGCCTTCTAATACGTTTGCGACCGGCCGTAACTTGTCTTCTTCTTTTATTGGCTGTAAGCTAGGCGAACTTACAATAGAAGGTAATACACCTACATATCCTGAATTCGATTTATTTCCAGTTGCTAAAGCTGTTGCTGCTGGCGCCGAGTCTGTAATAGCTGATTCCGCCGAAAACGTACGAACACCTCCTGTTACAATTTGATCTAACGTAAGCGGTGCCCCTTTATACCAGCGAGCCAATGTTGTCGCCGTTGAACTCGTTCCGTCCATAACCATCATAATTATATTTTTAGGCTGGTGTTCTACTTTTTTCACCTTAGCTTTGGCCGCATGATAATTCATCATACTTTCCGTACTTAATACGCTTACTATTATAGCTCCCACTAATAGTAACTTTTTCATCTTCACACCATAATTCAACATGATTGTTCCTCCATAAACTTTGCATTCATTTCAATACACCTTATTTCCTTTTCCATACCAAAACCTACATATGTTTTATTAGTTCCCAATTCTCATAAAGCTAACAATAGTTACTTTCTCTTTCTTTAATTAAATATTGATATGTATCATTTATCTTATAAAAAAGATTTAACATCCTTTTCATTAATTACTTGTTTAACAATAAATCCTCGATTAAAAGAAATAAAAATTTATTGTTAAACAATAAATTCCATGTTAAATTAATAAGATATTAAATAAATGAGGTGCTTTTTATGAAACAAGGATCCACACTCTTTTTAAAGACCGTTGTAATTCTGATCGGAATCCCCGTTCTTGCTATGTGCATTTTTTTAGTCCCTAAAATAGGAAATTTCGCCGCAGAATTATATCCAGCTATTGCATATATTAAATATCTTGTATTTATCAATTTATACGCAACAGCAATACCTTATTACTTCGCACTGTACCAAACATTTAAGCTTTTAAACTATATTGATAAAAATAACGCATTCTCAGAGCTATCTGTTCAAGCTTTAAAAAATATTAAGTACAGCGCATTGGCAATTAGTGTATTATATGTATTAGGTATGCCACTTTTTTATCTCGTGGCAGAGAGAGATGATGCCCCTGGCATTATTATTATCGGAATGATTATGATTTTTGCTTCAATGGTAATCGCGGTCTTTGCTGCCGTTCTCCAAAGACTATTAAAAGATGCTATAGATATAAAATCAGAAAATGATTTAACGGTCTGAGGTGAATAATATGGCAATTATTATTAATATTGATGTAATGTTAGCAAAAAGAAAAATGAGTGTAACAGAACTTTCGGAGAAGGTTGGAATTACAATGGCTAACCTTTCTATCTTGAAAAATGGAAAAGCAAAAGCAGTCCGTTTTTCAACTTTAGAAGCAATATGTAAAGCATTAGAATGCCAACCGGGTGATATTTTAGAGTATCAACCTGAAGATACCGAGTAAAAAGAGTCCTTCATATGAGTAATGGGTTCAGTGTAGGAAGAGAAAAATGCTAATAACCATTAGAAATAACAAACTAAAACGCTCAGAAGATATTCTGAGCGTTTTTATTTCCTTATTCAACTAAAGCACCAGTTAGTGTAAAAAGCTATTTCACCATTTGTATGGCTAACTTATCTTTTAACATTGACCTATATGAGTCAATTTCATATTTTGTATTATTGATTTTTTCTTTTTTCATTTTTAACATATCGAATATTTCTAATTCTAAATTTCTTCTAGCTTCAAGAACTTTTATCGCTCCTTCTATACCTGAATGGTTATGTTCTTTTCCATAGCCTTGGTTAGTGTAATAGTCAATAATTCCTGTGGACCATTCTGGAGTTCTTTCTTTTAACGCCTTCCTAAATGAAAATTCAAGATTATCTTGTTCTACATACAATAACATTGGATTTAAATTCTCTATGATTTTTGCAACTTTCATTATATAATTTATTATTTTTTCTTTTTGTTCACCATATTTAATCATCCCAATAGTTAATGGATTTTGTATGAAACAACATTCAAAGATATAAACCTTATTGTCTTCTAGAGCGGTTTCAGCAAAGTCATTCCATTTATCAGCAATTAATTCAACATTTTTATCGAATGGTAATTCGTATATATCATTTTTAGAAATAATGTTAAATAATTCGTCCGAAAACTGGTCACCAAACTCATTTTTTATCTTTCTGTATGGTAATAAATAATTGCTTCCTTTTTTTAGAACTTTCTTAAGGAGCACTTCTTTAAAATCCCCACTGTTAGATAATAATCTATCGAACTCAAATTTATTAAAACAAGATACACCATCATAGTCGGCTGGGTGGTTCAAATTTCCTTCTAAAAATAGTTCAACTTCAATTTTATTTTGGCTTAGAATTTCATTTATTAGCTTTGCAGTGGTTGATTTTCCAAATCCAGGTAACCCTTCTACTATTATTAGTTTTGTATTCATAGTTATAAATGCCTTCCTTCAAAGTATTTAACTAAGATTAAAAAAATCACTTACTCCACTGCAATCACCCCTTCAAAATATGATATTTACCATTTCCTTTGAAAAAACCTTCTTAAAGTAACCTGACTGTTAGTTTAAGAACATTTTTTCATAATCTCTACAACTATTTTAACATAAATTTTCCATTTATCTTTTTATTTAGAACACTATTTAACTATATAAAAGTGCTTAAACACTATAATAACAATAAAAAAAGGGTGCTAAATCATATGTGATTTACATCCCTAATTTGTGTGTTATTTTATATTTTCTCTCCCGTAACTGAACCCGATATCATACGAGAAGGACTCTTTTTATTACACATTACGGCGCAAAACTAATTTGACCAGTAAACAATAGGATAATTGCTATGATCCAAAATATAAAAAATGATGAGGACAGTATTAATGAAAGAATAGCAATTCCCTTCTTCTCTGTTCTTTTCGTCATTGTGATTATTGAAAGCATGATACCTACACCTGTCAGGGCAATTGTAATATAATCCCCAACTATATTACCTGCATTGGCTATCCTTGTTGGCGTTATAAAAACGAATAGAAAACACAAAATGCCGATGAGTAAAGATGCATAGCTTATTATACTGTACTTCTTTTTAGGAACTATTTCAGTTTTCATACTAACCCCACCCCTTCTATATAGCTATGAGTTCATATTAACATGAATAACCATAATTTAGTTAAAATAAACTGGCCACTTCCTTAATAAAGATGGACGATTATCCTTTAATCTCTAGTAATTATTATATACAGAAAATAAAGTGAAACTTTAATCAGTGGAGGTTTTGTTCACCCTCCACTGAATATTAATTGAAGCAATCAGGCTGCCCGTTAATGCGGAATAAAATGAAAGAATTATATAAAATAAAGACTGTACCTTTAAAATGAAAGATTCAGTCCTTATTAATAACTTTTTTTATAAAGAAAACTCTCTATCACTCACTACCTTAAAAAACTCCGGGTAATTTGATAAAGAATAATCCGCTACATCACAATTACCTTGAAACATACATGTTGAAATACCTAATTCTTTTGCAGGTAATAAATCTAATTCTCTATCTCCAATAGCTAAATCAATATTATGTTTTTTATGTAAATGATTATAAGCTAAAGAGTTGGGCTTTCGGGGAAAGCCATCGTCAATTGTAACCATATCTACAAAGTATTTTTCCCAGCCGTAATATTTTAAAATGTCCATAACCCCTGCCCTATGTTTATGGGTCATAATCACATTTTTATCTGCAAATTTCAAAACCTCTTCGACACCTGCAAAAGGTTTCATATCTTTTGGCGTGAATTTCCCCTTCAAAACTTTAATCTTTTCTTCCTGCTCGCATGAAATATTATAATACTGAATTGCATGAGAGTATGATATTTTTAAGTTTTTGTATATTTCTTGTTTTTCTACTGAGTCACCTAATATTTCAGAAAGCATTGTTGTATATGCAGGATACGTATCAAATAACGTCCCATCAAAATCCCATAAAATATTCATTCTATTCACCTTCTATTTTCAAATCATTGGATGACTAAATCCGCCCTATCCCTCGGCAATTCCGTTTCTAAGTAATAATCCTCTGCTTTCCAATACCTATTTTCAAACTTTGAAAGGTTCTTCTGTGTCTCCTCACTCTCACGTAGAAACCTTGTCTCTCTTGGACAGTCCAAATAGACCATATAATGAAAGAAATCTCTCCATTCTTTTCGCTGCAGAAAAACTCCTTCAATAACAATTACGCCTACAATAGGAATCTGTACTTTTTCCATTTCACATATATCTGTTTCTTCATGAAAAAAAGGTAATTTCAATTTTGTTTCGTGTTGTAGCTTTTGAAAAAATTTCTGCCTTAGCCATTCAATGTCCCATTGTAAATAATAATACTCGTACCATTCTTCATATCCAGTATGATATCGTTTATTACGCTCCACTATATGATCATCAATATGGAAAATATGAAACGGAATGCCTTCTTGTTCCATATTTTCTTTTAAATTGGCTACAAATGTTGTTTTTCCAGATCGACTTAAACCATCTATACCTAAAATGAATCTATTTTCCCTATGCTTCTTCATAATCGTTATAAGTTCGTTTGTACTCATTACTTCTTCCACTCTTCTTTTAATAAAGAATATAAAATGGTATCATGAGCAACTCCATTTTGAATCATATGTTTTCGAAGTAATCCTTCTTCTTGAAATCCTGCTTTACTTAATAATTTTTGAGAAGCTTTATTTTCTACATATACAACAGCAGCAACTCTAATAAGTTGCAATGTTTCAAACCCGTAAGTTAAAATTGCCTGTAACGCTTCCGTTGCATACCCTTGTCCCCAATATGTATCGTCTAATTCATAACCAATTTCAGCTCGTTTATGATGATTATTAATTAAATGAAATCCGCACGTTCCGATTAATTGGCCCGTCCCTTTTTTCTCGATTCCCCAGCGAAATACACTGCCCTCTTCATAACGATTTTTAAACGTTTGAATCGTTGTTTTCGCTTGCTCAATATTTTCAAAAGAATCCATTCCGAAATAACGTATAACAGATTCTTTTGAAAAATAACGGAACATCGTTTCTGCATCTAACAGTGTTAGTTCTCTTAATTGTAAACGTTCTGTTTCTAGTCTCGGAAACCCCATCTCTTTTTCTCCTTCTATTCTAATGAACTGCAAATTTCAATATAATTTCCATCTGGATCAGCAATGTAGGCAATTGTTTGTCCCCACGGTTTTACAATAGGTTCAACTAAAATCTTGATTCCTTGTTCTCTAAATTGCTCAATCGTTTCTTGTACATTCTCAACAACGAATCCTAATTCGAAATGAGAAGACTGTAATTCACCTTCTGTAAGCGGTAGTCCTGTTAATTCTTTCACATCTTGCCGCGTATTCATCGCTAAAATGGTAGTTCCAGTATTAAATTCAATATATGTTCCGTGCTCTGCTTTTATAGGTAACTGTAAAATATCTTTATAGAACCTTAAACATGCCTCAAACTTTTCTACATATAAAATGATGTACTTCATTTTCAAATTCATTTTACATCCCCCTTTGTATCTATTCCTAAAATTTCGACAAAAGTCTCATAAAAACCTTGTTCCTTGTAGTAATGAGCAAAAAAAAATGAGGCCGATTTCTCGGCCCCCCAGCTTATTGGCATAAAACAGGAGATTTGGTTTGGACATAACCAGTTCGTACTTTTATTATATTTTATTTTTTCTGAATTTTAAATACATTAAACACCTATTTATATTGAGAAAGTTTTTTGCTTGCATAAAATTAAAGATTTTAAGAAATGATACAAATGGAGGTGTATACATATGGAACCAATGCTATGTCCAAGTTGTAAAACAAACCGTACCCGCTTTAATATTCTTGAGCAACAAGTAAAACCAGTCAAATTAAATCCACAAACTGGTCAAGTAGAAGAAGAATACACAAATGAAACGATGAATGCTTTTCATATGGCCTATCAAGGACCTACTTATCGCGTCCAATGCGCTGTATGTGGGCTTGTTGAAAACCCAGAACAATTTATTAAACCTGCTCAAAATCAGTCTTTCTAATAAAAACATGATTATCCCTTATAGAAATAGATTTTTCTATAAGGGATTTTTTCGTTTAATAAGTTAATTAAAAATGGATTTCTTCCTTATTATATGTTAAACTTCGCACTATTTTGCTAATATCCAAAAAAGGGCAATACATCAAGTAATATTAATATTTAGGATTTCGGATCATTTTAACTAGTGGTTTATTATTAAGAATCATTTCTTATTCATTTATGATTTTTATTTGGTTATAAAATTTTTAATACTTAACTAGTAGTTCTACACCTTAATTGCATAGTTTTTATTATGTAAAAAAGAGTGAGCAAATTACGTTTATATAGAAACAAAAGAAGTTGATCCCGGTTTTCCCTCTCATCAACTTCTTTTAAACTCCACTCTTTATTATAATATTTCACTTTTTAATTTTTTGATTTTCCAAGAGAGTCTTATAAAAAAGTACATCCACATACAACCTGAAAGACCTGTCGTAACTTTCGCCCACATTGGCAATCTTGATTCCATCGGGCTTAAAAATAGGTTATACATTGATGGTAATATACTTGCTGATATAATAACAAGGAATAGCAATAATTCATTTAGTTTTTGTATCCTCGTCTCTTTTTCTGAGTAAATATCAGGCAATTCATTAACCTCTTCTACCTCTTTACAAAAATAATTCCATCTTGTGAAACTTGTTACGCGTTTCCAACCTGACATTTCGTATATTTCGAAATACTCTTGTTGTTGTTCTTTCGAATCTCTATAAACCAATCTAAAATCAGCTTTGTATATTACATCTTTTGGCTCAGTTTTCTGAAACGTATACATTAAATTATATTTTTGTAATGCCCAACCTTGCTGATGCATCTTTCGTAAAAAAGCTTCTTCTTTTTCTAAATTCCATGCCGTAAAAAATTTAAATACCCTTTTTATCTCCATCTTCCATTCACTCCCCTAATATACTATTTCCATTCCTTACAGATCTCTGCAATCTGTTATATTCTAGCTCTAACACTTCTCTCCCAAACGGCGTTAACTCATAGCACTTCTTTCTATCTGTAGAGGCAACTTCAACAATTAATTTTTCTTTAAGTAATTTCGTCGTATTCCCGTATAAAGTACCAGGACCGAGCTTTACTTCCCCATTTGTCATCTCTTCTACCATTTGCATAATTCCATATCCGTGCATTGGTTTCACTAGTGATAACAATATGTAATATGTCGCCTCAGTTAACGGAATATATTTTTGCGCCTTCGCATTCATTATAACTACCTCCGATACATCGCCTTATGATATATCGACTTACGATACATCGTATATCGATATTGTATAATCATATTCCAAAATATGCAAGAGTAATTTAATAATTAAATATCCATTTCTTTGAATTAAAAAACCATACAAATTTTCTGAATAATTTGTTAAAATATAGAAATATTAGCTCTTTTATAATGAAAGGAATGGTACATATGATAAATAAATTGAAAGAAAACATCGGATCTGTGTTTGTTGGGAAAGAAAATGTTATTGATCTACTGCTCGTTTCACTTCTTGCTGGTGGGCATGTATTGCTCGAAGACGTGCCTGGTACTGGGAAAACGTTACTGGCAAAAACCATTTCCAAAAGTATTGGTGGTAGTTTTTCTCGCGTTCAATTCACCCCCGATGTACTTCCAAGTGATATAACAGGTATTGAATACTTCAACCCAAAAACAAGCGAATTCGAATTAAGAATTGGACCAGTTATGACAAACATTTTGCTAGCAGATGAAATTAACCGTGCAATGCCGAGAACGCAGTCGAGTTTGTTAGAAGCGATGGAAGAACGACAAGTGACACTCGAAAAACAATCTACGCCTCTGCCGAAACCGTTCTTTGTTATTGCGACGCAAAACCCAATTGAATCACAAGGGACTTTCCCTCTTCCAGATGCACAGCTTGATCGCTTTTTAATGACGATTTCAATCGGTTATCCTACTCCTGAAGATGAGCTACAAATGATGCGACGTTTTCGGAACGATTTACCATTAGAAAGTGTCACATCTGTCATCTCATTAGAAGATATTTTAGAATCTCAAAAACGAGTAAAAGAAATATTTGTTTCGGAACCGTTAGAACATTACATTATTAAACTTGCTCATGCTACAAGAAATCATGATTATATCGCTAACGGTGTAAGCCCACGTGCCACATTAGCTTTAGTACGTGCTGTTCAAGCTTTAGCCTTTTTACGCGGGAGAGAATATTGCACACCAGAAGATATACAATTGTTAGTTCCTTCTGTTTGGAATCACCGTATCGTCTTATCAATGGAAGGTGCATTACGTACGACAAAAAATGATATTATGAAAAGTATTTTAAAAGAAGTTGACGTACCTGTGGAGATTGAGCAAGCATGAATGGACAGCGTGTTGTAACTGTGCCTTTATTTTTTCAACTCCATATTATTCAACTAACCGTTCCAATCGCGTTACTTTTCACATTCTTTTTCCCGCAACGAATGCTTATGTTTCTCTTTTTCTTCTATTATATATTTGCGATTTTTATTTATAAATATGTCGCTTTCATAGAGAAGAAGTTTCAAATCATAAATGAGAAACAAACTACACGGCTTTTTCCTGAGGAATCTGGACAGTTTTTTATTCATTTAAAAAATGGAGCCAGCATACCGCTCGTTAATGGTGTTTGTTACTTTCATTTAAATTCGTCCCTTATACCGCATAAAGAGCAAGGCATTGAACAAATATCAAAAACATTATTCTCTTTCCCATTTTCACAACCCGCACATTCGGCACAAAAATGGGGTTTAACATTAACCGCAACGAAGCGTGGTGTGTTTCAAATTGAACAGTTTGAATGTGTATTAAAAGATCCATTTCATCTATTAACTGTACATTTACCTGTTTTTGATAAATTAAGGACTGAAATTATTGTGTATCCTTCTCCTAAAGAAGTAGCAGGTTTGCAAGAACTTCAGCAACTTTTGAATGGATTTTATCGAACGAATTTTTCTTTTTACAATGATGAAACATCTATTATCGGTGTAAAGCGATATGAGCGTGAGTCTTTCCGCTCTATTCATTGGAAGGCATCTGCTAAAATGCAACAATTACAAGCGAAGCAATATGAACCTGTAAAAAATTATAGTTGGACGATTTGTCTTTCTTTAGCTGCCGATCGTGGATTTGGTTGGAAAGATAATGTAGAAGAACTTATTTCATATGCAACATACATTTTCCAGTACACAACGAAGCACCACATTCCGTTTGAATTGTTTATTAGTGTATTAGCAGAAGGCGGTGCATTACATGTACCGTTAAATGAAGGACAAACACAATATGCAAAAGCTTTAGAAGAATTAGCCCGTATTTCAGATGATAGTACGTTACTTCCGAAACAAGGATTCCTTCATTATGTAAAGAGAAAGAGAGAACGATCGTCTACAATGATATACATTGGTTTACAAAGAAATGAACTCCCTCTTCTCTCGCAGCCAACGTTTCTCATTACTAGTGAAGGGATGGTGGAACCAGTTGAAAACTTGGCTATATCACATTCATGATTTCATTCTGCTCCTCCTGCTTTCATTATTAACAGAAAGAGATGAACTAATTAGTATTGCAATATTTTTAACAACAGGCTATATTGGAGTATTTCTTATTCATAAATTTATGCAGAAAAAAACAACAGGATTTGTAATACTTTTAGTTCTTCAAATCGTTCTTTTCTCTTTATTTTTACTTTTTTCTCTTTTTGGCACAATCATATTACCACTATTTTTCTTTATCGTACATGCGATCGGACCTGGATATCCAGTTCAAAAATCTTTAGGTGGTATTGTATGGTTTGTTGTTTCAACTATATTTTATGCACCCTTTCCACCGTTGTGGAAACTATTAATGTTAGCCTTGCATCTTATAATTACATTTTGGTTAACCGGGGCAAATCGCAAACAACAACTATTACGTTTTGCTTCTATCATTACGATTGGCTTAATGAGCATATTAATTGTTCAAGTATTTCCTTTCATTCGACTTATTTTTGGTTTTATAACGGAAGTAGTCGCATTAGGCGTCGGCTATGCTTTAATGCCATTAATTAAAGCAGCGGAATTAAAAGATACTGAAGATGTTTGGGCAAATAAAGGACATCTCTTAAAACCAAAAATTGAAGACGGGAAAAAAATTCCTGATTTTGATCCAATACTCATAAATAGCGCTACAATAATAGTCTGTACAGCTATCGCTATTTACGTCGTTTGGAAAATATTAAAAAAACGAAAACATTTAAGTTTACCAAATATGCACGTCTTCGAATCTACTATCATTACTGATAAAGAAGGAATGAGCCAAAATCGTTTTAAACGAAATAAACCGCCACATAACGAAATTCGGAAGGAAATTTTTAAGCTAGAGAGTAAGTTAACCTCTCCTTTAAATAGAAAACGGGGAGAAACTGTTGAAACTTGGCTAGAAAGAATAAACGATGAAGAAGATGTAAATATTCAAAGTGATATTATTATAGATGCTTATAATACTGTGCGGTATTCAAATGGTGCAAACACTGTACTTCTACATGAATTTAAGGAAGAGATTCATAAGCTTTATGCATATCAAAAAAGTTTGAAGAAACGAAAGAAATAACGTAACAAAAAGACTCCTATATTTGAAGTGCACCCCAATTGTTAGACACATAACTAACAATTGGAGGTGCATTTTTTATGGCTAAATTTTCT
>NZ_JASNGE010000035.1:0-48333 GCF_030164735.1 Bacillus sp. RB3 | reverse complement strand
TTAAGCTCTCTAGCGCCGATGGTAGTTGGGACCTTGTCCCTGTGAGAGTAGGACGTCGCCAAGCAACTAAAAACACAAGTCATTTGACTTGTGTTTTTTTGTATTGTTAAAAAGAACGGGAAAGAAGTAAGGGTGATACAAACACGTTGCCCAAGAGTTAATCATATTATATAAGAGATGGGTGTATATTTTTCTGTAAATTGTTAAGGATTAGAAGTATAAAATAGGTTCACTAAAATAGGGAGGGAAGGCTATGAAATTACAAAGTGAAGTTTGTATTGTTTGTGAGACAAAAAGAAAAGAAGGTATATATGTTTATAATAATTTAATATGCTATGAATGTGAAAAGGATATGGTGAATACAGAGACAGATGATCCGAAATATATACATTATTTAAAGCAGCTTCGAAAATTAGAAGTATCATATTTTTAAATAGGCATATGCCTATTATTTTTTTTGTTCTGTATAATAGATAGAGAATGAATAATAAGGAAGAGATGTAGATGAATCAAAATCGTATGCCTTTATATGAGGCGTTAATAGAGTTTAAAGAAAGAGGGCCGTTATCCTTTCATGTTCCAGGTCATAAGAATGGTTTAAACTTCCCTCAGGAGGCAATAAGAGAGTTTAAAGATATTCTATCTATTGATGTAACTGAGTTAGCAGGACTAGATGATTTGCATAGTCCGTTTGAATGTATAGATGAGGCACAACAATTATTGGCTGAAGTTTATAATACAAAGAGGAGCTATTTTTTAATTAATGGTTCAACAGTCGGGAACTTAGCAATGATTTTGTCTTGTTGTGGGGAACATGATATTGTTCTTGTACAAAGAAATTGCCATAAATCAATTATTAATGCTTTAAAACTTGCGGGAGCAAATCCCATTTTTTTAGATCCATGGATTGATGAAGCTTATAACGTACCGGTGGGAGTTCGTAACGAAATTATTAAGAAAGCAATTGAAAAGTATCCAAATGCGAAAGCACTCATTTTAACGCATCCTAATTATTATGGTATGGGTATGGATCTAGAGGCAAGCATCGCTTTTGCACATGCACATAAAATCCCTGTTTTGGTAGATGAGGCACATGGGGCACATCTGTGCTTGGGAGAACCATTCCCGAAGTCAGCATTAACATATGGTGCAGATATTGTAGTTCATTCTGCACATAAAACATTACCCGCAATGACAATGGGTTCCTATTTACATATAAATAGTCACTTAGTAGACGAAGAGAAGGTTACTACTTATTTAAGTATGCTACAATCTAGTAGTCCATCGTATCCAATTATGGCTTCCTTGGATATAGCACGCTTTACAATGGCGCGTATAAAAGAAGAAGGTCACAGTGAAATTGTTGAGTTTTTACGAAGATTTAAGGAACAATTACGTTCTATTCCCCAAATCGCCATTTTAGAATATCCGTTGCAAGATGAGTTAAAGGTCACCGTACAAACTCGTTGTCAGTTATCAGGGTACGAATTACAGTCTGTATTTGAAAAGGTCGGTATATATACAGAGATGGCTGATCCGTACAATGTCCTATTTATTTTACCCTTACAAGTAAATGAGGGATATATGAAGGTTATAGAGATGATCCGAGTAGCATTGCAACATTATGAGGTGAAAGACAAGAGGGAATCTATTCGTTATACTTATAAAGGTGAATTCTCTCTTTTACCGTATACGTATAAACAACTAGACGGATATGAAACAAAGATAGTATCTATAAAAGAGGCTGTTGGAATGATAGCGGCGGAAATGGTGATTCCGTATCCACCTGGAATTCCATTGATTATGTATGGAGAGAGAATTACTTCAGAGCATAAAGAGCAAATTATGTATTTAGAGAGAGCAGGAGCTCGTTTTCAAGGTAATACGAAATATATGAAAGTGTATGATATAGAAAGTAGGTTTTAGGATGAAGGGATTATTTGTAACAATTGAGGGCCCAGAAGGTTCAGGTAAAACAACGTTAATTAAAAGCTTATTGCCATATTTTGAAAAAAAAGCACAAAAGGTAATGGCGACAAGGGAACCAGGCGGTATTGCAATTTCTGAGGACATTAGGACGATTTTACATAAACAAGAATATACGATGATGGAAGCACGTACAGAAGCGCTTCTTTATGCTGCTGCGCGCAGACAACATTTAGTAGAAAAAGTTATGCCAGCACTTAATGAGAACTACCTCGTGTTATGTGATCGTTTTATAGATAGCTCTTTAGCATACCAAGGCTATGCAAGAGGATTGGGTATGGATAAGGTATTTGAAATAAATCGTTTCGCAACAGAGGACTGTATGCCTAGTTTAACAATTTATCTAGACATTGAGCCTGAGGTTGGTTTGGCTCGGATTGAAAAAGATGCAGGACGTGAAGTAAATCGACTAGATATGGAAGATATCTCTTTCCATAAACGTGTGCGCGAAGGGTATTTACAAGTTGTAGAACGTTTCTCGGATCGTATTGTATTGGTAAATGCTGATCAGCCGATGGAAAAACTTATAGAAGAAGTTGTTCAGATTATAGAAGATAAATTGTTATAATAGAAGGAAAGAATGAAATAAGTGAGGTATGCATTATGACGAAGACGTGGGAGCAGCTTTCTGCTATACAACCCATCGGTGTAAAAATGTTGATGAATAGCATTGCAAAAGAGCGTATATCCCACGCTTACTTGTTAGAGGGAGGGAAAGGGACAGGAAAGTTTGCGACAGCAATTCAAATGGCAAAGAGTTTCCTCTGTTCTGAGCGGAATGGGGTAGAGCCCTGCCATGTATGTACAAACTGTAAGCGAATTGATTCAGGTAACCACCCTAACTTACATATTGTAAAACCAGACGGATTATCTATTAAAAAGCAGCAAATTCATGATTTACAAGAAGAGTTTTCAAAAACAGGATTAGAGGCAAATAAAAAATTATATATTATTGAGCACGCAGATCGTATGACAGCAAATGCGGCAAATACACTTTTGAAATTTTTAGAAGAACCAAGTAGTGATACAACTGCTATTTTACTTACTGAACAAAGTCATCAAATTTTAAATACGATTTTATCTCGTTGCCAAGTTGTTACGTTTAGACCGTTACCTACGGAATCTTTAATTAGAAGATTACAGGATGAAGGGATTACAGCATCTTTATCGACACTTGCTGCTCAACTTACAAATAGTTTTGATGAAGCTTTAGCTTTATGTAGTGATGAATGGTTTGCACAAGCACGAGCTTTAGTGATAAAATTATGTGAAGCGCTCGAAAAAGATAAAACCTCTATTTTTTTTGTACAAGAAAAATGGGGAAAACACTTTGGAGAGAAAGAACAATTACAGCAAGGTTTAGATATGTTACTCCTTATTTATAAGGATTTATTATATGTTCAACTTGGAGAAGAAGATCGTCTTGTTTTTCATGATCAGAAAGAGATGTTTGAATCGTTTTCCTATGCTCAGAAGCGCATTGTATCAGCTCTCTTTAATATATTAGAGGCAAAAAATAGAATCAACGCTAATGTAAATGCGCAGCTTGTGTTCGAACAGTTAGTGTTGCGGTTGCAGGAGGGATGACCGTTTTGTATGATGTAGTAGGTGTTCGCTTTAAGAAGGCCGGAAAGGTATATTACTTTGATCCAAACCAGTTCGATATCTCTGAAAATGAGTTTGTCATTGTAGAAACGGTAAGAGGTATTGAATACGGAAAAGTAGTTATTACCAAAAAACAAGTTGATGAAAACGACGTTGTATTACCGCTAAAAAAGGTTATTCGTATTGCAAATGAAAATGATCGTACCATTGTTGAAGAGAACAAACATGCTGCCAAAGAAGCATATCAAGTCTGTCAACAAAAGGTAGTAGAGCATAATCTTGATATGAAACTTGTAGATGTAGAGTATACATTCGATCGTAATAAGATTATTTTCTATTTTACTGCGGATGGTCGGATCGATTTCCGCGAACTAGTGAAGGACTTAGCCGCAATTTTTAGAACAAGAATTGAACTAAGACAAATTGGTGTTCGTGATGAAGCGAAGATGCTAGGTGGTATTGGTCCATGTGGTCGTATGCTTTGTTGTTCTACTTTTTTAGGGGATTTTGAACCTGTATCCATTAAAATGGCAAAGGATCAAAATTTATCATTAAATCCTGCAAAAATCTCTGGTTTATGTGGTCGCTTAATGTGTTGCTTAAAATATGAGAATGATGAATATGAGGCAGCAAAGGAACAACTTCCTGATTTAGATCAACGTATACAAACCCCGCATGGTACTGGCCGTGTTATCGGATTAAATATTTTAGAAAGATTAATTCAAGTGGAACTAGTAGACAAGGAACGGATAGTAGAATATACGTTAGATGAGTTAGTGAATAAAGGGGTCGTTTCGAGTCAAACCACAGATTAATGAGGTGGGTGCTTGTGGAGAAAAAAGATATTTTTGAATCGGTTTCTAGTATGGAAGAGCAAATTGGACATTTATATAAACAGTTGGGAGAGTTAAAACAGCATCTTGCAGAGTTGTTGGAAGAAAACCAGCATATAAAAATGGAAAATAACAATTTGCGACACCGTTTTGAAGAAGTGCAGAATAAAGAAAAACAAAAAACTCAAAAACGTAAAGAAGTGAAGCCGAAAACAGATATTGGTGAAGGCTATGACAATTTAGCGAGACTGTATCAAGAAGGTTTTCATATTTGCAATCTACATTATGGAAGTGTACGTAAAGAGGGAGATTGTTTATTCTGTCTGTCATTCTTAAATAAAAAGTGAAATTACCTTTCCAATTATAATTGGAAAGGTAATTTTTTATACATGAAATAGGGTAGGTTAAGGGTAAGAAAAGGAGCAGTATATGAATTTATATGAAGATGAACGTTTAGATTACTTATTAGCACAAGACATGAAGATTATACAAAGCCCATCAGTATTTAATTTTTCTTTAGATGCCGTTTTACTTGCAGATTTTGCATGGGTACCAATTCAAAAGGGGAATTTACTTGATTTGTGTACAGGTAACGCGGTTGTTCCCCTTCTATTAAGTACAAGAACAAAAGGAAATATTACTGGGGTGGAAATTCAAGAACGCTTATATGATATGGGAGTAAGAAGTGTTCAATACAATGGGTTGGAGGAAAGAATTCACCTCATACATGGAGATTTGAAAGATATGCCAGAGAAACTTGGGCGTCATCAATATGATGTTGTTACATGTAATCCACCATATTTTCAAACACCTCAAACTTCAGAGAAAAATATGAATGAACATTTAGCGATAGCTCGTCATGAAATTATGTGTACATTAGAAGATGTTGTATCTGTAAGTAGTCAGTTAGTAAAACAAGGTGGGAAAGTAGCGTTTGTACATCGTCCAGGGCGATTACTAGACATTGTCACATTAATGCGTAAATATAAAATTGAACCAAAGCGCGTGCAATTTGTTTATCCTAAGGTTGGAAAAGAAGCAAATACATTGTTAATTGAAGGAATTAAGGATGGAAATGCAGATTTGAAAATTTTACCGCCTCTCGTTGTATATGAGAACAATAACGAATATACAAAGGAGCTACGTTCGATTTTATATGGAGAAGAATAAGCACTTTTTTTATGTGGTAGAGTGCTCTGATGGAAGTTATTATGCTGGATATACAAACCATATAGAAAAGAGAATTCAGACTCATAATAGCGGCAAAGGGGCTAAGTATACACGCGTCAGGCTTCCTGTTGTTTTAAAATATGTAGAGACCCACGATGATAAGCGTACAGCTATGCAAGCGGAGTATTACTTTAAGCAATTAACGAGAAAACAAAAAGAGGCATATATGCAAAAAGGAGAACGCTATGTGGCAACAAAAAAGCTTTCAACAAAATGAAAAGGGAGTTTTATATTTAGTACCAACTCCTATTGGAAATCTAGAAGATATGACATTTCGTGCAATCCGAATTTTAAAAGAAGTTGATTTAATTGCTGCTGAAGATACGAGACAAACGAAAAAACTTTGTAATTATTTTGAAATTGAAACACCTGTTACGAGTTATCATGAGCACAATAAAGAAGTAAGTGGGAAGAAACTATTAGAGAAATTAGAGGATGGAAAGAATGTAGCACTTGTTAGCGACGCTGGTATGCCGTGTATTTCTGATCCAGGTTACGATATTGTCGTTGAGGCAGTAGCTGAGCAATATCATGTAATTCCGCTTCCTGGAGCAAATGCAGCCCTTACAGCATTAATTGCATCCGGTCTTGAAACAAAGCAGTTTTATTTCTATGGTTTCTTGCAGAGAAACAAAAAGGAACGAAAGATGGAGTTAGAAAAGCTTCGTTATGTACAAACTACAATGATGTTTTATGAAGCGCCTCATCGTTTAGACGATACTTTAATTTCGATGCAGGAAGTGTTGGGAAATAGAGAGATTGTATTATGTCGAGAGTTAACTAAAAAATTTGAGGAATTTATTCGAGGGACAATCGAAGAAGCAATTGAGTGGACGAAGCAAAATGAAGTACGTGGTGAGTTTTGTATTTTAGTAGCTGGTTCAACAGAAGAACCTGCTCCAGAAGAACAATGGTGGGAATCTCTTTCGGTATATGATCATATTGAATATTATATAAATGAAAAAAGTATGAATTCAAAAGAAGCGATTAAAACAGTCGCTAAAGATCGAGATTTGTCGAAAAGAGATGTATATCAAATCTATCATGTCGATAAAAAATAAGCTTCTCATAATTGAGAAGCTTATTTTGCTGTTTCGATATAATCTTGAAGTTCGTTTAAGATTTGCTCAGCGCCTTCTTTGCTTAAGATGATTTTACCTTCAGCTAAAGAAAGGTTACCGTCAGATACTTCACCAGTTACTTGGCAAGTCATGTTTGGTTTATATTTCTTTAAGATGATTTTTTCGTCATCAACATAGATTTCAAGAGCGTCCTTTTCTGCAATACCTAAAGTACGGCGTAATTCGATTGGAATTACTACACGACCTAATTCATCAACTTTACGAACAATACCAGTAGATTTCATAATTTTTTTCCTCCTAAATAAATAGTTTATAAGTTTCGAGTCTATTTTTAGATTCGTCATTTTTCGACAAAATACCCTATGGACATATGATACCAATCATTTACATTTCCGTCAATTCTTAAATTCTATATTTTTTAAAAAGATTTATAGATTTCTTATTTCTTATATATAATAGATTGAGAGGAAATTCCACAATTATTTACATTATTTTCTGAAAAAATAATAAATTAAAAGTGGAGATTGTATATTTTTGTGAAATATGAGCAATAGATGATAAAGATATCGAGCATTAAGACCTAAATTTAAAATTAGGTTGGCGTAAAGAAGATAAGTTAGATTTGGGCTGCTCGTAAAGCCCAATTAATGTGGGCTAATAATTAGTGGGGAGGAACAAAAACCCTACTGATTAAAGTTTCACTTTATATATGAGTTTTTGATATACTGTTTATAAATACATATGAGGTTATTCGGGAGGTCCAAAACAATGACAGAGGAAAATAAGTCCTTTTATATTACTACCCCAATTTATTATCCAAGTGGAAAATTACACATTGGACATGCTTATACGACAGTAGCAGGAGATGCGATGGCACGATATAAGCGTATGCAAGGTTATAATGTGCATTATTTAACAGGAACTGATGAGCATGGACAGAAGATCCAAAAGAAAGCAGAAGAGTTAAATATTACGCCACAGGCATATGTTGATAACATTGTTGCAGGAATTAAAGAGCTTTGGGAGAAGATGGATATTTCTTATGATGATTTTATTCGTACAACTGAAGATCGTCATAAAGATGTTGTCGAAAAAATCTTTAAGCAATTAGTAGATCAAGGTGACATTTATCTTGATGAATATGAAGGTTGGTATTCTGTACAAGATGAGACGTTCTATACAGAGCATCAATTAGTAGATCCAATTATGGAAGGCGACAAAGTAGTTGGAGGAAAAAGCCCAGATAGTGGTCATGATGTAGAACTTGTTCGTGAAGAATCTTATTTCTTTAGAATGGGTAAATATGTCGACAGACTATTAAAGTTCTATGAAGATAATCCACATTTCATTCAGCCGGAGTCTCGTAAAAATGAAATGATTAATAATTTTATTAAACCAGGATTAGAAGATTTAGCGGTTTCTCGTACTTCATTTGACTGGGGAGTTCGTGTTCCTGGTAACCCAAAACATGTTATTTACGTATGGGTTGACGCATTATCTAATTATATTACGGCGTTAGGTTATGGAACAGCAAATGAAGAGAAATATAAAAAATTCTGGCCTGCAGATGTGCATTTAGTTGGGAAAGAAATTGTTCGTTTCCATACAATTTATTGGCCGATAATTTTAATGGCATTAGATTTACCTCTTCCGAAGAAAGTCTTTGCTCATGGCTGGATTTTGATGAAGGATGGAAAGATGAGTAAGTCAAAAGGAAACGTAGTAGATCCAGTTACATTAATCGATCGTTACGGATTAGATGCATTACGTTATTACCTACTTCGTGAAGTTCCATTTGGATCTGATGGTGTATTCACACCAGAAGGATTTGTGGAGCGTATTAATTTCGACTTAGCAAATGACTTAGGTAATTTATTAAATCGTACAGTAGCTATGATTGATAAGTATTTTAACGGAGAAATCCCTGCATTTAAAGAAAATGTGACGGAATTTGATGAAACGTTAGTAGCGTTTGCACAAGATACTTTGAAAAAAGTAGAAGAAGCAATGGAGAATATGGAGTTCTCTGTAGCGTTAGGATCTATTTGGCAACTAGTTAGTCGTACGAATAAATATATTGATGAAACACAACCATGGGTATTAGCAAAAGATGAGAATGATCGTGAAAAGTTAGCTTCTGTAATGGCTCATTTAGCAGAAGTACTTCGTCAAACAGGTATTATGCTTATGCCATTCTTAACAGTAGCACCAAGCAAGATGTTTGCTCAGCTTGGCCTTACTGATGAAGCTCATAAATCTTGGGAAAGTCTATCTACAATTGGCTGCATTCCAGCTAGAACAAAAGTAGAAAAAGGAAACCCAATTTTCCCTCGTTTAGAAATGGAAGTGGAAGTAGAGTACATTAAAGAACAAATGAAAAGCTCTGCTCCTAAAGTAGAAGAGAAAATAGAAGAAGAACCGAAGGCAGAAGAAATTACAATTGATGATTTCTTTAAAGTAGAATTACGCGTAGCTGAAGTACTATCTGCTGAACCTGTGAAAAAAGCAGACAAGTTGTTAAAAATTCAACTAGACTTAGGCACAGAAAAGCGTCAAGTTGTTTCTGGAATTGCAAAATTCTATTCGCCGGAAGACTTAAAAGGTAAAAAGGTTATTTGTGTAACAAACTTAAAACCTGTAAAATTACGCGGTGAATTATCGCAAGGTATGATTTTAGCGGGTGAAGAGAATGGCGTATTGTCATTAGCATCAATTGACCAAAATCTACCAAATGGTACAAAAATCAAGTAATTAAGACAAGAAAAGAGATGTTTCACGTGTAACATGTGTGAAGCGTCTTTTTTCTTTTTACACTCTCTATTTTTGCATTAAGATTGTAGTATTGTTATCGTTAAGTTATTAAAAAACTTATTTTTGTAGAATAAACTTGATTTCAATATAAAAGGAGTTATGTATTATGTTGTTTGATACACATTCACATTTGAATGCAGAGCAATTCGAAGAAGATTTGCAAGAGGTTATTGCCCGAATGAAAGAAGCGGGAGTTACTTATACAGTTGTTGTTGGTTTTGATGAAGTAACGATAAAAAAGGCGATGGAATTAGCTGAAGCCTATGATTTTATTTACGCTGCGGTTGGCTGGCATCCAGTTGATGCAATCGACATGACAGAAGAACATTTAGCTTGGTTAGAAGAACTTGCTTCTCATCCTAAAGTCGTTGCACTTGGAGAAATGGGCTTAGATTATCACTGGGATAAGTCTCCAAAAGAAATACAGAAAGAAGTATTTCGTAAACAAATTGCATTAGCGAAAAAAGTAAATTTGCCGATTATTATACATAACCGCGATGCAACTCAAGATATTGTCGATATTCTAGAAGAAGAGAATGCAGCTGAAGTAGGAGGCATTATGCATTGCTTTAGCGGTAGCGTAGAAGTAGCAGAGCGATGTGTTGATATGAACTTTTTAATTTCGTTAGGTGGACCAGTTACATTTAAAAACGCTAAGAAACCGAAAGAAGTTGCTACGGAGATTCCATTAGAGAAATTGTTAATAGAGACGGATTGTCCCTATTTAACGCCGCATCCATTTCGCGGGAAACGAAATGAACCGAGTTATGTAAAACTCGTAGCAGAAGAAATTGCGAATTTAAAAGGAATTTCTTATGAGGAAGTAGCAGAAATGACAACTAAAAATGCAAAAGTTTTATTTGGTGTTGAATAAAAAGAACGGGGGAAACCTGTTCTTTTTTATTTTGAGAAAAACTAGTAGAAGTAATGAAGAAAATAAATGTGAATGATGAAGTGTTACAATAAGGACAGGGAACAAAGATTTTTCTATTCTATTTTTTAAAATATAAGAATGGGGAAAATAATAATGGAAAAGTCGTCATTTTTTTGTTTTACTAAGTAGAGACGAAATGAGTGTGGAGGCAAGCATGAAAATAAAAGAGATTATCGTTGTAGAAGGTAAAGATGATACAGTTGCGATTAAGCGTGCTGTTGATGCGGATACAATTGAAACGAACGGTTCAGCAATCGGTGATCATGTTATTGAGCAAGTTAAATTAGCGCAGCAAAAAAGGGGCGTTATTATTTTCACAGATCCGGATTATCCTGGAGAGCGTATTCGAAAAATTATTTCTGACAAGGTTCCTGGCTGTAAGCATGCTTTTTTACCGAAGGAAGAAGCGCTTGCTAAAAGGAAAAAGGGTGTTGGGATTGAACATGCTTCTAATGAGTCGATTCGCCGTGCTCTAGAGAATATACATGAAGAAATGGAAGCTTACACAAGTGAAATTAGTTGGAGTGATTTAGTCGATGCAGGCTTAGTGGGCGGAGAAATGGCAAAGAGCCGCAGAGAAAGAATGGGTAAGCTATTAAAGATTGGTTATACAAATGCAAAACAGTTACATAAACGATTACAGATGTTTCAAGTTTCAAAGGAATCATTTGCAGAAGCTTATAAGCAAGTAATACAGGAGGAAAAAAAATGAAGGATATCGCAACGCCAAATCGTACAAAAGACATTGTTGAAAAGTATGGATTTTCATTCAAAAAAAGTTTAGGACAAAACTTTTTAATTGATACAAATGTATTAAATCGTATTGTCGATCATGCAGAAATTGGTTCAGAAAGTGGTGCAATTGAAATTGGACCAGGTATTGGTGCATTAACAGAGCAATTAGCGAAGCGTGCTAAAAAAGTAGTGGCTTTTGAAATTGATCAAAGACTATTACCAATTTTAGATGAGACGTTAGCGCCATATGGTAATGTTACAGTTATTAATAAAGACGTACTAAAAGCAGATGTACATGAAGTATTTAATGAGCAATTTGAAGAAGGGCAAGATGTAATGGTAGTAGCTAACTTACCGTACTATATTACAACGCCAATTTTATTTAAATTGCTTGAAGAAAAGTTACCAGTTCGTGGATTTGTTGTTATGATGCAAAAAGAAGTTGGAGATCGTTTAGCTGCTAAACCTGGAACGAAAGAGTATGGTTCTTTATCGATTGCCATTCAGTACTATACAGAGGTTGAAACAGTTATGACTGTACCGCGTACAGTGTTTGTACCACAGCCAAACGTTGATTCTGCAATTATCCGCCTTCTAAAGCGTCCTAAACCGGTTGTAGAGGTGACAGATGAAACGTTTTTCTTTGAAGTAGTACGAGCAAGTTTCGCACAGCGCCGTAAAACTTTAATGAATAATTTATCAAATAATTTAAATGGTTTCCCGAAAGATAAGGAGTTATTGGATCGAATTTTAACAGAAGTAGGAATTGATCCAAAGCGAAGAGGCGAAACGCTATCTATTGAAGAGTTTGCAACATTAAGTAATGCATTAGTTCTTCATAAATTATCATAAGAATATGAAAGGGACAGTTCAAGTTGAACTGTCCCTTTTGTCACCTTTCGCTCTCTAAATTCATACTTTAAAAACAGGTAAGATGGCCTAATGAGTTTGGAGGTAGGAGAATGGTTTTACATGTTGGAGAATTAGTGGAACGATATTCTCATAAGAGGGATATTCTTTTTCGTATTATAGAAATAAAAGGCGAGATAGCTATATTGTTTGGAGAGGAAATTAGACTGGTGGCGGATGCGCCACTTGAAGATTTAATTAGTATAGATCAAAGAGAACATAAAAAAAGGGTGAAGCGTGAGAAAGAAACAATGGAGCGCACGTATCGTTTGTTTCAACAAGATTATGTACTGATGAAACAAAGGCATGAACATACTTCAACTGGTGGATACACAAGTGAGGTAAATTATTTTCAAATGCCGGGACGTGTATTGCATATAGATGGAGACCCTTTATATTTGCGCAAGTGCTTAGATTTATATAATAAAATTGGCGTTCCTGTTCAAGGTATTCATTGTAAAGAAACGGAGATGCATGAAAAAGTAGTAGACTTAATAGATCACTTTCGCCCAGACATTCTCGTTATTACAGGGCATGATGCATATACAAAATCAAAAGGAGTGAAGGGAGATTTAGCGGCATATAGGCATTCAAGGCATTTTGTACAGGCTGTTCGTGAAGTGCGAAAAAAATATCCATCATTGGATCAACTTGTTATTTTTGCTGGGGCATGTCAATCACATTTTGAGGCACTAATTCGTGCAGGGGCCAATTTCGCTAGTTCACCATCTAGAATTAATATTCATGCACTAGATCCTGTATATGTAGTTGGTAAAATTAGTTTTACTTCATTTATGGAGAGAGTCAATGTATGGGATGTCGTACGTAATACAATTACTGGTGAAAAGGGACTAGGTGGAATTGAAACGAGAGGGATTTTACGAACGGGATTACCTTTTCAACATTACGAAGAGTAAGCAGGGTACATATGTATCTTGCTTTTTTGTATGGAAGGATTTAAATGAATTTGGATAAAAAGAGGTAAGAACGTAAAGACTACGTAATGATACTTTTACAATATAGTATTTCTTCTATCTATTCAAACGCAGGATGATATTAGCTGTGAATCGCGGTTAATAATTAGGATAGATATATCGTGCTTTAAGTGTTCAATCTAAATTACAGCGAGGTGTAGCGAAGTATATGTCAAAACGTTTAGATGAAATTAAAAGCGAATTAGATCACCATCTTGGACAGCGACTTATGTTAAAAGCAAATAGTGGAAGAAGAAAAACTGTGGAGCAATCAGGTGTACTAGCAGAAACATACCGCTCCGTTTTTGTTGTACAATTGGATCAACAAGAAGATGCGTTGCAACGTGTATCTTATAGTTATGCAGATGTTTTAACAGAGACAGTAGAGTTAACATTTTATGGAGACCCTCATAATGAGGTCATTTTATAATCCATATATCATTACATATATTCCCATAAATGAAAAGCTATATTATTTTGCATACTAACTATACCGTAGCAAAATAAGGAGGGACTCTGCATTGAGTAGACGAAGAGGTGTCATGTCAAACCAATTTAAAGAAGAGCTAGCAAAAGAGCTTGGCTTTTATGATGTTGTTCAGAAAGAAGGATGGGGCGGAATTCGTGCGAAAGATGCTGGTAACATGGTGAAACGTGCTATAGAAATTGCAGAACAGCAATTAATGAAACGAAACCAGTAGTTGTAAGATACTTTCTGTGCTACGGTAGCCGAGGAGACATTCCTCGGCTTTTTGTACTCTAAAAGGTGCCATCATTTTACATAAGTAGTTTCATTCTGAATGCTTTTCGTTATAATTAGGGAAGTGTCATCGTCTTACTATAAATTTATGGTAAAATAAACGATAAAAGATTGAGTACATAGAGTGGGTGAATAGATTGAAGCTACTAGTGAAAGCACCAGCAAAGATTAATCTGTCGTTAGATGTACTGGGAAAAAGACAAGACGGATATCATGAAGTGAAAATGATTATGACAACCATTGATTTAGCAGATCGTCTAGAACTAACGGAATTAGCAGAAGACCGTATTGAAATTTTATCCCATAATCGGTATGTCCCAGACGACCAACGAAATTTAGCTTATCAGGCAGCGAAATTATTAAAAGAGAAGTTTAATGTAAAAAAAGGTGTATCTATTACTATTGAAAAAACGATTCCAGTAGCAGCTGGATTAGCAGGTGGAAGTAGTGATGCAGCAGCGACATTACGTGGTCTTAATAAATTATGGAATTTAGGGCTTGCAATTGATGAGTTAGCAGAGCTTGGTGCAGAAATTGGATCAGATGTATCGTTCTGTGTATACGGAGGCACAGCAATTGCCACTGGAAGAGGAGAGAAAATTGAGCATATAAAGACTCCGCCTTCTTGTTGGGTTATTTTAGCGAAACCACATATAGGTGTATCTACTGCTGATGTGTATGGAAATTTAAAGTTAAATCGAGTTACACATCCAAATGTAGATAAAATGGTTGATGTCATAAATTCTGGTGATTATAAAGGAATTTGTGATACTGTTGGTAACGTTTTAGAAGATGTAACATTTGGAATGCATCCTGAAGTTGCCCGTATTAAATCACAGATGAAGCGATTTGGAGCGGATGCTGTATTAATGAGTGGAAGTGGTCCAACTGTATTTGGACTTGTACACCATGATTCACGAATGCATCGCATTTATAACGGATTAAAAGGATTTTGTGAACAAGTCTATGCGGTACGTTTATTAGGAGAGCGAGAAACGCTTGAATAAAGACGTATAATACGTTATGATTTGTTTAGAATATTCGTGATTTGAGGTGAGAGTATGAAAATTAGAAGAAGTACAAGATTAGTCGATATGACTTATTACTTGCTACAAAACCCTCGTCAGCTAGTATCTCTCACTTTTTTTGCTGAAAGGTATCAATCGGCTAAGTCTTCCATTAGTGAAGATTTAGTTATTATTAAGCAAACGTTTGAACAACAAGGGGTCGGCACATTGCAAACGATACCAGGAGCAGCAGGAGGAGTGAAATATATACCGTATATAAGTGAAGAAGAGGCAGATCTAATTATTGATGAGCTTTGTGGCTTATTTGAAAACCCAGATCGTATTTTGCCTGGCGGTTACTTATACATGACAGATTTATTGAGTAATCCTCGCCATATTAATGGCGCAGGTCGTTTGTTTGCTTCTGTTTTTGCTAGGCAACCAATTGATGCAGTTATGACGGTGGCAACGAAGGGGATTCCACTTGCTTATGCAGTGGCAAATTACTTAGATGTACCAGTTGTAATTGCAAGGAAAGATAATAAGGTAACAGAAGGTCCGACTGTTAGTATTAACTATGTGTCGGGTTCTTCTAAACGAATTCAAACAATGACGTTAGCAAAACGCAGTCTTCCAGAAGGGTCGAATGTTTTAATTATTGATGACTTCATGAAAGCTGGCGGAACAATTCAAGGTATGATGAGTATGCTAGAAGAATTCAAGGCTAATGTTGTTGGTATTGGTGTATTAGTAGAATCCACAGATATTGAAGAACGACTAATTAATAATTTTGTATCATTAATTCGTCTATCGGAAGTTGATGTGAAAGAAAAAACGATTCAAGTGGAAAAAGGGAATTATTCTCTTGCACCATTTGATGAAGGGCTTGTAGAGGCGGAATAAAAGATAGAGCAGATAGCTCTATCTTTTTTATTTTATTTATAGATTATAAAATAGATGGACAAGCTGCCTTTCGTACACTATTTTTAAAGAGTAAAATAAATAATAAAAGGGTGAAAAGTATGAAAGTTGTTCAAACAAGCAAGGCACCACAAGCAATTGGATCTTATTCACAGGGGATTATTGTAAATAACATGTTCTATAGCTCAGGACAAATTCCATTGATGGCAAATGGGGAGCTTGTAACAGGAGATGTAACAGTACAAACAGAACAGGTATTTCAAAATTTACAAGCGGTATTAGAGGAAGCAGGTGCTTCATTTGATACAGTCGTAAAAACAACAGTATTTTTAAAGGACATGGATGATTTTAATGCTGTGAATGAAGTGTATAGCTCTTATTTCTCTACTCATAAACCAGCTCGATCTTGTGTGCAAGTAGCAAAATTACCGAAAGATGTTTCCGTTGAAATTGAAGTAATCGCCCTAGTTAAGTAACCTTTTGTAAGCGATAACCTCCACTAATCTCTATATTCAACTACTTTAAAAATTTTTATCTTAAAAATTTTTAAAAAATTAAAGGGAAAATAGAAAATTTGTGGAATTTATACAAATATATCGCTTATTTAGAAAAGGGTGGTGAACACAAGATGGAAGTGACTGACGTAAGATTACGCCGCGTAAACACAGAAGGCCGCATGAGAGCAATTGCCTCTATTACTCTAGACCATGAATTTGTTGTTCATGATATTCGTGTAATTGATGGTAATAATGGATTATTTGTAGCAATGCCAAGTAAACGTACTCCAGATGGAGAGTTCCGTGACATTGCACATCCAATTAATTCTGGTACACGCTCTAAAATTCAAGATGCGGTTTTAACAGAGTATCATCGTTTAGGCGAGTTAGAAGAGGTTGAGTTTGAAGAAGCAGGTGCTTCGTAAAATTCGAATGAAAAGGGCTTTTGACAAAAAGCCTTATAATTTTGTAGCAAACTCCTGTAAGCATTTACAGGGGTTTGTTTTTTTTGCTTTATATTTGGAAACTGTATAATTTATTAACATAAAAAGAAGAAACTACTAATTTTTTCAAAATCATTTTAAATAGTATAGCTTATTTCTTAAAAAAGATACTAAAGAGTAAAACATCTTATAAGAATTATGGTAAAATTTAATAGTTAAAATGTGTTTCTTGAAATATATGATGATTTAGGATAATATCTTTAATGGATAAATAGGTTGCGATGGAGGGTCTATATGTCAAACAGATTTGCAGTGATTCTAGCTGCAGGTAAAGGCACACGTATGAAGTCTAAGCTATACAAAGTGCTGCATCCTGTATGTGGAAAACCTATGGTACAACACGTAGTCGATCAAGTATCTCAATTAGGATTGCAGAAACTTGTAACGGTTGTTGGACATGGTGCTGAAATGGTACAAGAACAGCTAGGGAACGTAAGTGAATTTGCATTACAAGCAGAACAACTTGGTACAGCACATGCTGTAGATCAAGCTGCAAGTGTACTTGCAAATGAAGAAGGAACAACTTTAGTTATTTGTGGTGATACGCCTCTAATAACTGCTGAAACAATGGAAGCATTACTTCAGCAACATAAAGAAGCAGGAGCAATGGCGACGGTGCTAACAGCATACATAGAAGAGCCTGCTGGATATGGCCGTATTGTTCGTAATGAGAATGGTCATGTTGAAAAGATTGTTGAGCATAAAGATGCAAATGAGAAAGAATTAGCTATTAAAGAAATCAATACAGGTACGTATTGTTTTGATAATAAGGCTTTATTTGCTTCACTTTCTAAAGTTTCAAATGATAACGTGCAAGGTGAATATTACCTTCCAGATGTTATTGAGATTTTAAAAAATGAAGGTCATATCGTATCAGCTTATCAAACAGAGCAGTTCGATGAAACGTTAGGTGTTAACGACAGAGTCGCTCTATCGCAAGCGGAAATTATTATGAAAAACCGTATCAACCGAAAGAACATGGTAAATGGTGTTACAATTATTGATCCAAGTAACACTTATATTTCTGCTGATGCAATTATCGGTAGCGATACAGTTCTTCATCCAGGAACAATTATTGAGGGGAACACTGTAATTGGTTCTGATTGTGAAATTGGACCGCATACAGTAATTCGCGATAGTGAAATTGGAGATCGTACGACAATTCGACAATCTACTGTACATGATAGTAAGCTTGGTACAGAAGTATCGGTTGGTCCATTTGCACATATTCGCCCAGATTCAGTTATTGGAGACGAAGTACGCGTTGGAAACTTCGTGGAAATCAAAAAAACTGTCTTTGGTAATAGAAGTAAAGCTTCACACTTGAGTTATATCGGGGATGCACAAGTTGGAGAAGACGTGAATCTTGGTTGTGGTTCAATTACGGTGAACTATGACGGTAAGAATAAATTCAAAACTGTGATTGGTAATGGGGTATTTATTGGATGTAATTCAAACCTTGTTGCTCCAGTAACAGTTGAAGATGGTGCTTATGTGGCGGCAGGCTCTACAATTACAGAGAATGTTCCATCAAAAGCATTATCGGTAGCACGTGCACGTCAAGTTAACAAAGAAGACTATGTTGATCAATTGCTGAATAAGAAAAAATCATAATAATGTGGAGGGTTAATCTAGATGTCGACTCAATATCTAAATTCTAATTTGAAAGTATTCTCTTTAAACTCTAATAAGGAACTTGCTGAGCAGATTGCAAAGCATATTGGAGTAGGACTAGGAAAATGTTCTGTTGATCGTTTTAGTGATGGAGAAGTTCAAATTAACATTGAAGAAAGTATCCGTGGTTGCGATGTATTCATTATTCAATCTACAAGCTTCCCAGTAAACGAACATATCATGGAATTACTTATTATGATCGATGCATTAAAACGTGCATCTGCGAAAACAATTAATATTGTTATTCCTTACTATGGTTATGCGCGTCAAGACCGTAAAGCGCGTTCTCGTGAACCAATTACATCGAAACTTGTAGCAAACTTGCTTGAAACAGCAGGTGCAACTCGTGTAATCACTCTAGATTTACATGCTCCACAAATTCAAGGGTTCTTTGATATCCCAATCGACCACTTAATGGGTGTACCGATTCTTTCTGATTACTTTGAAACAAAAGGTCTTAAAGATATCGTAATCGTGTCTCCTGATCATGGTGGTGTAACTCGTGCGAGAAAAATGGCAGATCGTCTAAAAGCGCCAATCGCTATTATTGATAAGCGTCGTCCTCGCCCGAACGTTTCAGAGGTAATGAACATTATCGGTAATATTGAAGGCAAAACAGCGATTTTAATTGATGACATCATTGATACAGCTGGTACAATTACATTAGCAGCAAACGCTCTTGTTGAGAACGGTGCTTCTGAAGTATATGCTTGCTGTACACACCCAGTATTATCTGGTCCAGCAATTGAGCGTATTCAAAATTCAAACATTAAAGAGTTAGTTGTAACGAACTCTATCGTATTACCAGAAGAGAAGAAAATCGACAAAGTACATGAACTTTCAGTTGCTCCATTAATCGGAGAAGCAATCATTCGTGTATACGAAGAAGAATCTGTGAGTGTATTATTCAATTAATTGGATAGAATGAGACGTAACCAATTTTGGTTACGTCTTTTCGTATCGAAAAAAGAAAGTAGTGGTACAAGAATGAAATTGATAGTAGGACTTGGGAACCCAGGTAGAGAATATGAATTAACAAGGCATAATATTGGATTTATGGCCATTGATGAACTTGCGAAGCGTTGGAACATTTCTTTGAATGAACAAAAATTTAAAGGTGTATTTGGTGCAGGGTTTGTTAATGGAGAAAAGGTAATCTTATTAAAGCCGCTAACATACATGAATTTATCTGGGGAAAGTATTCGTCCACTTATGGATTATTATAAAATTGATGTTGAGGACTTCGTTGTTATGTACGACGATTTAGACATTCCTGTAGGTAAATTGCGTCTTCGCATGAAAGGTAGTGCTGGTGGACATAATGGTGTAAAGTCAACGATTTCGCACTTAGGAACACAAGAATTTCAACGTATCCGTATGGGAATTGATCGCCCGAAAAATGGAATGAAGGTAGTCGATTATGTATTAGGACGCTTTACATCTGAAGAGATTCCGGATGTTAACCATTCTATTGAAAAAGCAGCGGATGCATGTGAAGAGTGGCTAAATAAGCCTTTTCTTCAAATCATGAATACTTTCAATAGTTAAAAATGAGATTGGGAATATTTCTCTTTTGTTTTACCCATACTAGTAGTAATTGAATTTTTAGGAGGCTAGTATGGAAGGGTATTATTATTGCAGACACTGCGGAGGTAATGTAGGCTCCATTAACGCAGAAAAAGTATATAGCGACGTTTTATTTCAACTAACGGAGCAAGAAGTAGTAGAAATGATTCATTTTCATGAGAATGGAAATATATATATAAAAACGATTTGTGAATCGTGTCAAGAAACGCTCGCATCTTATCCTGAGTATTATGAGTATGAAAAATTTCTGCAATAAAATGTTGTCGCTTTGGCATGTCCAAAGCATTTTTCTGTTTTCCTTTTCCAAAATATTTGCATAAAATAGAATGACTTGCTCTTTATGTTGAGAGGAGTTTTAAAAATGATAGGTTTATTAGAGCAATTTTATAAAAATGAAGAGATACAATCGGTTATTAATGGGTTAGAAGATGGGTTAAAAGAACAACTTATATCAGGGATGGCAACGTCTTCTCGTTCATTATTAATGGCGGCTTTATATAAAAAAACAAAAAAATCACAATTAATCGTGACACATAACTTATACCAAGCACAAAAAGTACATGAAGATTTAGTGGCGTTACTTGGTGAAAAAGATGTGTGGTTATATCCAGTGAATGAACTGATAGCATCGGAAATTGGAGTTGCAAGTCCAGAATTGAGGGCGCAACGTATAGAAGTGTTAAATCGCTTGGCTGCGGGAGAGAATGGAATCATTGTAGCGCCAGTAGCAGGATTGCGTAGATTTTTACCAATAAAAGAATTGTGGAAGCAAAAGCAAGTTGAAATCAATCTAGGGCAAGAGATTGATTTAGATGCGCTCTTGCATACTTTACATCATATTGGCTATGAACGTAAGTCGATGGTAGAAGCTCCAGGGGAGTTCAGTTTGCGTGGGGGAATATTAGATATTTATCCTTTAACTGAAGAACTACCATTTCGTATTGAATTCTTTGATACAGAAGTCGATTCTATTCGATTATTTGATGTGGATGAACAGCGTTCTCAAGGTAAAAAAGAAAGCGTTAGGTTTGGTCCGGCAACAGAGTTTTTATTTTCACAGGAAGAATTAAAATCAGGAATTCAGCATCTTGAAGAAGGCTTGACTAAGACGATGCAAAAACTTTCTGATGATAAACTAAAGACTAAAGTGCTTGAGACGGTAAGTCATGAAATTGAGATGTTGAAAAACGGGCAAAGTATAGAACAGATGTTTAAATACTTATCTATTTTCTATAAAGAACCTGCTAGTCTGATAGATTATTTACCAGAAGATGGTGTTGTAATTTTAGATGAGATTTCCCGTATTCAAGAAACAGCATCACATCTTGAAACAGAAGAGGCGGAATGGTATATATCACTTCTTGGTGAAGGAACAATTATTCAAGATTTATCTTTCTCTCACCCATTCGAGGGGTTTCTTCATCATAAAAAAAGAAGTTTTGTATATTTAACGTTATTCTTGCGTCATATCGCACACACACATCCGCAAAATATTGTTAATGTAACATGTAAAACAATGCAAGATTTCCATGGACAGATGAATTTGTTAAAAACAGAAATTGATAGATGGAATGAAGGGCATTTTACGACTGTTGTACTCGGAACAGATGATGAACGTGTGAAAAAATTACAACATATTTTAAGTGATTATGATATTGAGGCAGATATTGTAGAAGGTACAGATATTTTATTGCCTGGAAGGTTACAAATTGCTGTAGGTGATTTACATGCAGGATTTGAAATGCCGATGCAAAAGCTTGTTGTCATTACTGAAAAGGAGCTTTTTCATAAGAAAGTTAAAAAATCACAACGTAAACAAAAGCTATCGAATGCTGAACGTATTAAAAGTTATTCGGAATTAAAAGTTGGAGATTATGTAGTTCATGTAAATCATGGTATAGGTAAATTTTTAGGTATTGAGACATTAGAGATTAATGGTGTTCATAAAGATTATTTAAATATTAAATATCAAGGTAATGATAAGCTATACGTTCCAATTGAACAAATTGATCAAGTTCAAAAATATGTAGGATCTGAAGGTAAGGATCCGAAAGTTTATAAATTAGGTGGGAATGATTGGAAAAAGGTTAAAACGAAAGTTGAAAAATCTGTACAAGACATTGCGGATGACCTAATTAAACTATATGCTGAGCGCGAAGCTTCAAAAGGCTATGCATATACGCCAGATACGGCAGAACAACAAGAGTTCGAATCATCTTTCCCATACCAAGAGACAGAGGATCAGTTACGTTCTATTGACGAGATTAAAAAAGATATGGAACGCGGACGCCCGATGGATAGGCTCCTTTGTGGTGATGTAGGGTATGGAAAGACTGAAGTGGCTATTCGTGCGGCATTTAAAGCGATTATGGATGAAAAACAAGTTGCAATTTTAGTACCGACAACGATTCTTGCGCAGCAACACTATGAAACAATTCGAGAGCGTTTTCAAGATTATCCAATCAATATAGGCTTATTAAGTAGATTCCGTACGAGGAAACAACAAAATGAAACAATTAAGGGCTTAAAGGATGGAACAGTAGATATTGTAATCGGAACACATCGTATTTTATCTAAAGATGTTACTTATAAAGATTTAGGGCTTCTTATTATTGATGAAGAACAAAGATTTGGTGTGACACATAAAGAAAAAATTAAACAATTGAAGGCGAATGTTGACGTATTAACATTAACGGCAACTCCGATTCCGCGGACGCTTCATATGTCTATGCTTGGTGTGCGCGACTTATCTGTTATTGAGACACCACCAGAAAATCGTTTCCCAGTCCAAACGTATGTAGTCGAGTATAATCCAGCGTTAATGCGAGAGGCGATAGAGCGAGAGCTTGCAAGAGGTGGTCAAGTTTACTTCCTATATAACCGTGTAGAGGATATTGAAAGAAAAGCAGATGAAATTTCGATGTTAGTTCCAGATGCCCGCGTAACGTACGCACATGGGAAAATGAACGAAAGCGAATTAGAGTCTGTTATGCTATCATTTTTAGAAGGACAGCATGATGTTCTTGTAAGTACAACAATTATTGAGACGGGTGTAGATATTCCGAATGTAAATACGTTAATTGTATTTGATGCAGATCGTATGGGATTATCACAATTGTATCAGCTTCGTGGGCGTGTTGGACGTTCTAATCGTGTTGCATATGCATACTTTGCATATAAACGTGACAAAGTGCTGTCAGAGGTTGCAGAGAAGCGTCTACAAGCAATTAAAGAGTTCACGGAACTTGGATCTGGTTTCAAAATTGCGATGAGAGATTTATCTATTCGTGGAGCAGGTAATTTGTTAGGGGCAGAACAGCATGGATTTATTGATTCTGTCGGATTTGATCTATATTCTCAAATGTTAAAAGATGCAATTGAACAGCGTAGAGGAACAGATGGGGCTGAAAATATAGTTAATGTTGAAATTGACTTAGAGGTAGATGCATACTTACCAGATGCTTATATTTCAGATAGTAAGCAAAAAATTATGATGTATAAACAATTTAGAGGTGTTTCTGCAATTGAGGATATTGAAGAATTGCAGGAAGAAATGATCGATAGATTTGGCGATTATCCACAAGAAGTTGGTTATTTATTACAAATTGCAAATATTAAAGTGTTGGCAATGAAAGAACAAATTGAATTAATTAAGCAGAATAAATTTGAAGTAACATTCCTGTTTTCTGAACAAGCAAGTCAAAATATTGATGGTGGAAAATTATTCATGCTCGGAAATAGTTTTGGACGTATGATTGGTTTAGGAATGGAAGGATCACAATTGAAAATTGTTATGAAAACAAATGGCTTAGAGACATCGAAGTGGTTAACGATTGCTGAAAATTTATTAAAAGGCTTACCAGATGTAAAAAAAGAAGTAATAAATGCCTAAAATAAGATAAAAAAATACAATTCGACGTGCATAGAAGAACTAATGTGTAAAATACTATATCTAACAGTTGGTGATTTTTACATGAACAGGTAAATTCACCACTTTGATCATCAGTAGAAAGTGAGGCAGCATTAGAATGAAAGCAACTGGAATCGTACGTCGAATTGATGATTTAGGCAGGGTCGTAATCCCGAAGGAAATTCGTAGAACTTTACGTATTCGAGAAGGAGACCCACTAGAAATATTTGTTGATCGCGATGGAGAGGTAATTTTAAAGAAGTATTCTCCAATTAGTGAGCTAGGTGATTTTGCAAAAGAATATGCTGATGCTTTATATGACAGCTTAGGACATAATGTGCTTGTGTGTGATCGAGATTCTATCATCGCAGTATCAGGCGTATCGAAAAAAGAATACTTAAATAAAAGTGTTGGCGATTTAATTGAAAAAACGATGGAAGAACGAAAGTCTGTTATTATGACGGATGAAAGTGATATTTCCATTATTGATGGTGTAACAGAAAAGGTTCATTCTTATACAGTTGGACCAATTGTTGCAAACGGAGATCCGATTGGAGCCGTCATTATTTTTTCAAAAGAAGCTATTATAAGCGAGATTGAGCATAAAGCGGTTAATACCGCTGCCAGTTTCTTAGCGAAACAAATGGAACAGTAAGGGTATATTGATTTTAGAAGTAGCAATCTTTCCTAATTATGATCTTTCTTTTTGAGAAATCAATTATTTGGAGATATATGTATATTGAATGAAGGTAGCACTTTGCTACCTTTTTTCGTTGAATATTTTTAACGTGTAGGAACTCATTATTACCCGTGTTGGGAAGGGAGTTTGTTCTTTTCTTTATGATATAATACGAGAGGTGAGAATAGAAAAAGGAGTTTTCTTGTATGGAAGCGAAGAAGTATCAAGCCTTTTGGCGTGGGGCTATTATATTAACGATTGCAAGTTTCGTTACAAAAGTATTAAGCGCTTTTTACCGTATTCCATATCAAAATATAGCGGGGGATATTGGATTTTATATTTACCAACAAATTTACCCGTTTTATGGATTTTGTTTAATTTTAGCTACTTATGGATTTCCTGTTATCATTTCGAAAATGGTTGCAGAACGATTAGAGCGGGGAAAACAAAAAGAAGCAGAAGAAATTATTTGTGTATCTTTTTGGTTCTTATTAGGAATTGGTTTTATAGGCTTCTTTACATTGTTTTTTGGGGCCGAAACAATTGCGGTAGCTATGGGCGATATACACTTAGATAAGTTACTACGTGTTATTTCATTTTCATTCTTATTGATGCCATTTTTGTCTGTAGCAAGAGGGTATTTTCAAGGATTTAATAATATGATGCCAACGGCTGTTTCGCAAGTAATAGAACAAACAATTCGAGTTTCTATTATTGTATTTTTATCGCTATTCCTAATTGCTCACGGATTTGATTTATATACAGTTGGTGCAGGGGCTATGTTAGGCTCAATTGCGGGTGGTCTTATTGGGATTATTGTACTTATATTGTATATGCGTCAAGATTTTCGTTCTATATTCTTCAAAAGTGCAGCGAGAATTAAGGGTAAAAGGAAGATAGTTAAAATCCTTTTTTGGCAGGGGTTAGCGATTTGTGTTAGTAATTTAGTGCTTATTTTTATACAGATGGCTGATTCAGTGTCCTTTTACAGCTTACTTATTGGTGTGGGAGAACAGGCTGAAAATGCAAAGGTATTAAAGGGTGTTTATGATAGAAGTATTCCGCTAATGCAATTAGGTACTGTTGTGACGACTTCTTTCTCGTTGTCACTTATTCCGATTATTACAGCGGCGAAGGAAAGAGGAGATCTTTCCTTTATTCAAGAAAAGGTAAAGTTAGCAGTGAAAATAACATGTGTTATTGGACTTGCAGCAGCTATTGGTCTAACTTGTATTATTCAACCTACGAATATTATGTTGTTTGAAAACAGTGATGGATCAGATGTTTTATCTATTTTATCGTTATCTATTTTATTTAGTTCATTGTCAATTACGACAGCTTCTATTTTACAAGGATTGGGGCAAACGTTTAAGCCAGCATTATTTGTTGTATTTGGAGGTTGCTTAAAGTTAGCGTTAAATTATATATTCATGCCTTATTTTGGTGTGAAAGGTGCAGCCTTTGCGACTTTATGTGCGTTAATTATAATCTCTGGACTAAATACTTTGTTGCTTACGAGAGCTGTATCAGGGTCACTTATCAATAAGCGAAATATGTTAGGGATAGTAATTAGTGGTATCTGTATGGGATTTGTATTAATGATATTCACACGTGTGTTACAGATGTCTGGATTAGTAATTGATACGGAACATAGAGGAAGCGCGACACTTGAAGCGTTGTTAGGTGTAGCCATTGGCGGATTGACATATATGTTTTTTATTTTGAAATTACGTGTATTTACAAAAAAAGAATTAGGAACCGTTATGAAACAAGAGAAAAAAGAAGGTTCATTGAAGAAGAGTGGATAGAGGTGACTGGTTGTGAGTGGAATCATTACTATTTTAGGTTTAGGAGCTGGTGAATTAGATCAGCTAACGATGGGTGTATATCGAAAAATAAAAGAAGCAGACCATCTGTTTGTTAGAACGAAAGAACATCCAGTTATAGAAGAATTGGAGAAAGAAGGCGTACAATATACGTCTTTTGATGCTGTATATGAAGCACATGATACGTTTGAAATTGTATATGAAACAATTGCGAATAAATTGCTAGAACAAGCTGAAGGTACAGAAATTATCTATGCTGTTCCCGGGCATCCACTTGTAGCAGAAAGAACAGTTCAGCTACTGTTGGAAAAAGGAGAAGTTTCAAATGTTGAAGTGCGAATTGAGGGGGGACAAAGTTTCCTTGATCCTATGTTTGCAAGTCTAAAGATTGATCCGATTGAAGGATTCCAATTACTTGATGCTACATCATTTGAAAGAGGGCAATTAGAACTGCGTCAACATTTAATCTTTTGCCAAGTATATGATGCATTCGTTGCATCTGATGTAAAATTAACATTAATGGAGATGTTACCAGATGATTATGAAGTGTATATCGTAACAGCTGCAGGAACTTCATTTGAACAAGTAAAGAAGGTACCGTTGTACATGTTAGATCATGAAACGGAATTGAATAATTTAACGAGTGTGTACGTGCCGCCAGTTCAGGAGCGTGCGTCCTTGTATCAACAGTTTGATGTTCTTAGAGAAATTATTGCGGAACTTCGTGGTCCAAATGGTTGTCCGTGGGATAAAAAGCAAACACATCAATCATTAAAGAAATATTTAATTGAGGAAGCTTATGAAGTGTTGGAAGCAATCGATGAAGAGGATGATGATCACTTAGTAGAAGAATTAGGTGATATATTATTACAAGTTATGCTTCATGCTCAAATCGGAGAAGATGAAGGTTGGTTCTCTATAGATGATATCATTCGAACTCTATCTGAGAAAATGGTTCGTCGCCATCCGCATGTGTTTGGAAATACGGATGTAAACAGCGCTGATGAAGTGATTGCAAATTGGGAAGAAATTAAAAAACAAGAAAAAGGATTCGTGAAAGAATCTGTTTTAAATGGCGTTCCCAAAAGTTTGCCGCAGTTACTACGCGCCTATGAAATTCAGAAGAAAGCTGGTAAGGTTGGATTTGATTGGGTTGATGTGCAACCGATGATAGAGAAAGCTTTGGAAGAATGGCAAGAGTTCCAACAAGAGGTTACAAATATGGATGAGAAAAAGATGCTGGGTGAGTTTGGTGATTTACTATTTGCATTTGTTAATATAGCTCGTCATTACAAAATAGATCCAGAAGAGGCGTTACGTTCAACTAATGAGAAATTTACTGGTCGTTTTTTATACATGGAGGCAAAAGTAGCTGAAATGAATAAAGAGATGAAAGATTTATCATTAGAACAGTTAGATGTTTTATGGGAAGAAGCGAAACAGACAGAGCGCTAATAGGGGGATTTGATATGCGTCTAGATAAGTTTTTAAAAGTATCACGTTTAATTAAAAGAAGAACATTAGCGAAAGAAGTAGCTGATCAAGGAAGAATATCTATTAATGGTCAAGTGGCAAAAGCAAGTTCTGATGTGAAAGTAGCTGACGAATTAACAATTCGTTTTGGTCAAAAAATAGTGACTGTGAAAATAAATGAATTAAAAGAAACAACTAAAAAAGAAGATGCAGCAAATATGTATAGCTTAGTTCGTGAAGAAAAAGTAAAAGCGGAAGAAGGCTTGTTCTAAAATCATTTATCCCCTCATACATTACTATTAGCTAGTAAAAACCTATGGGGGGATTTACGTGAATAATGGTTACTCACCTACGTCTTCTAATCAACAAAATGTTTCTGTAGAGCATGACATTATTATGCGTGGCAGGCGTATAATTGATATTACCGGTGTGAAGCAGGTAGAGAGTTTTGATAGCGAAGAGTTTTTACTAGAGACCGTAATGGGTTTTTTAACAATTCGTGGTCAAAATTTACAAATGAAAAATTTAGATGTGGAAAAAGGTATTGTGTCGATTAAAGGGAAAGTTAATGAGATGCTGTATATTGATGAAAATCAAGGGGAAAAAACTAAAGGTTTCTTTAGTAAGTTGTTTAAATGAGCTTAACAATTCAGTTGTATACAATGCTTTCAATGATTGGAATGGGTGCTTGGATTGGAGCGTCTTTAGATACATATCAACGTTTTTTAAAGCGCCAAGAACGTAAACGTTGGCTTGTATTTATACATGATATATTATTTTGGATTGTCCAAGCATTATCCGTCTTTTATGTATTGCTTCTCGTAAATGAAGCTGAGCTACGTATATATGTGTTTTTGGCATTATTATGTGGTTTTGCGGCATATCAAAGCTTACTGAAGGCACTATACATGAAGCTGTTAAATTTTCTCATCTATATTTTTATGCAAACAACATATTTTTTTGTTCGAATTATACAGCTACTCATGATAAAACCTGTTATTATTATAGCGCAGCTATTTATTGCATTTATATTATTCTTATTTCGTATACTGCTTTCAATTGGACATGTGTTATGGAAAATGGTGATTTGGATATTACTTTTCATATGGAAAGTTTTTTTCTGGCCTGTTCGATTTATTGCTTCGCTCATATGGAAACTTCTCCCTAATCGTGTTAAACTTTTTATAGTGAAACATATAGGGTTCCTGCAATATGTAGCAAAATTGAAGGGACATATCTTCCAACTATGGGAGCATATAAAAAAGAAGTTAGGGGGACCTCGGAAATGAGGGAACTGAGACAAAGAACAATCGAAAAACAGAGTCCAAATCCTGTTAAAGAGCATATAATACAAACGGATGAGAACAGGAAGCGACTTTATCGCCGTTTAGCGGTTTTTCTTGTCTTTACTTTTACAATTATTGCGAGTATTAGTGTAACGTTTTATCAACAAAACAGTTCCATTAAAGCAAAAGAAGCAAAAGTTAAGGACATGAAAAAAGAACTGGATTCATTAACGAATAAAGAAAAAAGTCTAAAAGACGAAGTTCAAAAGTTAAATGATGAAGAGTACGTATTAAAGATTGCTAGAAGGGATTATTTCTTCTCTGGTAAAGGGGAGATAATTTTTCCTGTTTCTAAGTAGAGTATGTCTTATTGACACTATATTTTAGGATTATATATAATAAAGTAAAATTTGACTTTTTAACCACTAAGGAGGAGCATTTTTTTTATGTCAATCGAGGTAGGCAGCAAGTTACAGGGTAAAGTAACAGGTATTACAAATTTTGGGGCTTTTGTGGAGCTGCCAGAGGGCTTAACGGGTCTTGTTCATATTAGTGAAGTTGCTGATAACTATGTAAAAGATATTAACGATCACTTAAAAGTGGGAGACCAAGTAGAAGTAAAAGTTATTAATGTTGAAAAAGATGGAAAGATTGGTTTATCTATCAAAAAAGCGAAAGAACGTGAAAAAACAGAAGGAGATCGTCCACGCGGTGAATACCAACGCGGTGGTGATCAACAACGTTCTGGACGTCCACAACGTAATAATCGCTCTTTCAACAGAGATAATCGCGGTGGCGGTAACGACCGAGCTCCGAAAGAAACATTTGAGCAAAAGATGGCACGCTTCTTAAAAGATAGCGAAGATCGTTTAACTTCTTTAAAGCGTAACACAGAGTCTAAACGTGGTGGCCGTGGCGCGCGTCGCGGATAATAAGGACGTTTAGTTTTTAACATATAGAGAGGTACCCAGAGTGATGGCTCAGGGTGCTTTTTTATATGTTAAAAATATTTTTAAAAAAGTTTTTGAGATGTGTTGACTTTAATTAGTATCTGATGTAAGATACTAATTGTCCGTTAAATAAGACGACATGGCGGTGTAGCTCAGCTGGCTAGAGCGTACGGTTCATACCCGTGAGGTCGGGGGTTCGATCCCCTCCGCCGCTATATTTAATTTAACGGCCCGTTGGTCAAGTGGTTAAGACACCGCCCTTTCACGGCGGTAACACGGGTTCGAATCCCGTACGGGTCATCTAAAAAGATCATGCGAATTTGCATGATCTTTTTTTGTTAAATAAATTAAGATATACAACACTTCTACAAAATCACCCTATATTTTCTGAATATTTAATTAAAATCTCAAAAATAACTTACATACCGTGTATATCTGTAGAGTTATTTCGAATAAAAAGTCGAACGATTATAAAAGTGAAAACTGTTGTTTTGACAAAAAAACCAACAATCATCTTTTATAATGACAGTAATTAAACTATGCAGGTGGTGTTAAAAATATGCCTAAAGCAGGAAGGAATACTATGAATACAAGTGCATTGGCAATGAATGAGAGTCAGCTTGGAGGAATAAAGTGGACGAGTAAGTTGCGAATGAAATTTGAGCAAGTTTTCTTTAGATGGGGATTTATTATTGTTGTTATTGGTTTTCTTTTGGGACGAGCATATATATTAACAAATATTTTACCGTTTGCACTGCCATTTTTTGCTGCTGTTTATGTTATGAAGCGGGATAAGATGCCGCTAGCATTTTTAGCTCTAATGGGAGGAGCTCTTTCGGTATCGATAGATAATTTGTTTTTTACCTTTGCATCTATCTTTACCTTCTTCATTTATAATATCTTCTTTAGTCGATTTACACGTAAAACTGTTGGACTTGTTCCATTTCAAGTATTTATCTCCGCATTAACCGCACACTTAGTTGTTGTATATTTTGCGCAACAAACTGTCACCATGTACGATTTACTCGTTAGTACCATTGAGGCTGGGCTTAGTTTCGTATTAACTATGATATTTTTACAAAGCGTCCCGCTTTTAGTGGAAAGGAAAGGAAAACAACAGGCATTAGAGACGGAAGAAATTGTTTGTTTGATTATATTACTAGCATCTGTTTTAACGGGTACAACAGATTGGTTTGTATATGATGCTTCTATTCAACATATTTTTACAAGGTATTTAGTGCTAGTATTTGCATTTATTGCAGGTGCTGCCACAGGATCCACAGTAGGGGTTGTAACAGGACTAATATTAAGTTTAGCAAATGTGTCTAGCTTGTCTCAGCTTAGCCTTCTTGCTTTCTCTGGATTGCTTGGTGGATTGTTAAAAGAAGGGAAGCGTTTAGGTGTTAGTTTAGGTTTATTAATTGGGACAAGCTTAATTACATTATATGTGGACAAACAGACAAATATTGTAACAACTTTAATTGAGTCAGGTGTAGCGATTGTTATCTTCTTATTAACACCGAAGCTTGTTTTGGATCGTATTGCTAAATTTATGCCAGGTACACAAGAGCATTCGCAAGACCAACAACAATATTTAAGAAGGATGCGTGATGTTACAGCAAATAAAATCAACCAATTTGCAAATGTATTTGCTGCTTTATCTAATAGCTTTTCTGTATATGGGTATGTAGAGGAAGAAGATAAAGAGACAGAAGCAGATTTGTTTTTGAGTACAATTACTGCGAAAACATGTCAAACATGCTTTAAAAAGGATCAATGCTGGGTAGTGAATTTTGATAAAACGTACGATTATATGAAACAAATAATGAATGAAACGGAAGAAGGAACCCTGCAACATAATCGTAAATTAGTTCGTGAGTGGGACAAGCATTGTGTGAGAGGGAAAAAAGTGACGGATTTAGTAGCGGGTGAATTAGATCACTTCTATGAGGGACAAAAATTACGAAAACAAATGAAGGAAAATCGTAGAATAGTAGCGGAGCAACTATTAGGTGTATCAAAGGTTATGGAGGATTTTGCTAAGGAGATACAACGAGAGCGTGAAAATCATCAAGTGCAGGAAGAACAGATTATGCAAGCATTCCGTGATTTTGGTGTCGAAGTAGAGCATGTTGATATTTATTGTTTAGATAGAGGAAGTATTGATATTGAAATGTTAATTCCAGTTGCATCTAATGAACATGGTGAATGTGAAAAGTTAGTTGCACCGATGCTTTCGGATATCCTTAAAGAAAATATTGTCGTTAAACATGAAGAAAAGTCTTCTTATCCAAATGGCCATAGTTTAATATCATTTGGTTCGGCGAAGACGTATTCTCTTGATACAGGATTGGCTACAGCTGCAAAAGGCGGTGGATTTGTTTCGGGTGACTCTTATGCGATGATGGATTTAAGTGTTGGTAAATATGCACTTGCAATTAGTGATGGTATGGGGAATGGGCAAAGGGCTCATATGGAAAGTAAGGAAACGGTGAAATTATTACAAAAAATACTCCAATCGGGCATTGATGAAGAAATAGCAATTAAGTCTATCAATTCAATTCTTTCTTTGAGAACGACAGAAGAGATGTTTACGACGTTAGATTTAGCTATGGTAGATTTGCGGGATGCGAGTGCAAGGTTTTTAAAGATTGGATCGACGCCGAGTTTTGTTAAACGCGCAAATAATATTTTGAAAATTGAAGCAAGTAATTTGCCGATGGGAATCATTGAAGATGTTGAAGTTGATGTGGTGGGTGAACAATTAAAAACGGGCGATATTCTTATTATGATGAGCGATGGGATTTTTGAGGGAGCACAGCATGTGGAGAATCATGAATTGTGGATGAAACGAAAAATTAAAGAATTGCAAACCGAAGACCCGCAAGAAATTGCTGATATCATTATGGAAGAAGTGATTCGCTCTTGTGATGGTTATATAAATGATGATATGACTATTGTAGTGGCAAAAGTGAAGAAAAATATGCCGAAGTGGGCTACGATTCCGATTGTAGGAATGCAGGCGCAGTAAAATGTAAGTGGAATGTTTATCTATAATTTGATTTTAAAAACCTAGGTGAATACCTAGGTTTTTTTGTGGAAAAAGGTAATGTTATTAATTTTGTGAATATACACGGAGGATGTAAGATAAAAATGTAATTTTTGTATATCTTTTTTTTGCACAATGTTTGTAAAAGTTGTACCATTGTAGACAAGGCAACTAACGTTGCTGTTCTTGTTTAATGAAAGGTGATTACGAAGTTGAAAGATACATTTGTTGAAAAAGTAGATGACTTTGTAAAGCAGCATGATGTATTAAAAAATGATTCAACAATTGTTGTGGGAGTTTCTGGTGGTCCTGACTCGTTAGCGCTTTTATATTATTTATTAGAAAAAAGAGCGGAAAAACAGTTGGAAATTGTAGTAGCTCATGTGGATCATATGTTTAGAGGTGATGAATCTCATGAGGATTTACGGTTTGTGCAGGGCCTTTGTGAAGAACTGGGAATTATTTGTGAAACGATAAGGATTAATGTATCACAATATCAACAGCAATACGGAATGAATGCACAGGTTGCTGCTAGAGAATGCAGATATGCATTTTTGGAAAGAATAATGAAGAAATATGATGCAAGATATGTTGCTCTTGGACATCATGGAGATGATCAAGTCGAGACAATTTTAATGCGTCTTGTAAGAGGGAGTACTCCGAAAGGATATGCAGGAATTGCAGTGAAGCGTCCTTTTCATAATGGGTATTTAATTAGGCCGTTACTTGGGGTAACGAAGGAAGAAATTGTTGATTACTGTAATAAGCTAAATTTAATGCCACGTATAGATCCGAGTAATAAAAAGGAAGTATATACAAGGAATCGATTACGTAAATATGTCCTTCCTCATTTGAAAGAAGAAAATCCACAAGTGCATGAGAAATTCCAAAAATTTAGCGTGCAGATGCAAGAGGATGAGGCTTATTTGCAGGAATTAGCTTTTGAGAAAATGAATAAAGTAATTACAAAAAAAAGTGATAAACAAATTAGCTTATCAATTCCTGCCTTTGAATCCATGTCTATGCCTTTACAAAGAAGAGGGATTCAACTAATATTAAACTATCTTTATGAATATAAGATTCCATCTTCTCTTTCTTCCATACATATTGACAAGGTGATTGAGTTTTTTAAGCGGACACAACCTTCAGGTTCACTTGATTTTCCAGGTGATTTGAAAATTGTTCGTACATACGAGGAGTGTAGCTTTAGATTTAAACAAGAAATTGTTTCTCCTTTTTTACAAGATTTATCAGTACCCGGGACCATTACGCTATTGAACGGGGATGAATTTGTAACAGAGGTGAGCGAAGATATACCAAGTAACATGAATGAAACAGTATTTGTTGCTAAGTATAATGATATATCATATCCACTTCGTATTCGTTCTAGGGAAAATGGAGATCGCATGTCAATACAAGGTATGAATGGCACGAAAAAGATAAAAGCTATTTTTATCGAAGCAAAAGTACCGAAAGAAAAAAGAGAAGAATGGCCGGTCGTTTGTGATGCAAGTGGGACCATTATTTGGGTACCCTTGTTGAAGCGGTCTGCATTTGCAATTTCGAAAGAGATGGCAAAGAAGGATAAATATATGATTATTCACTACAAAAGCAAGGAGTCTTCCGGGAGGATAATGAAATGATGAATCAAGATATCGAAAAAGTATTAATTTCTGAAGAGCAAATACAAGAAAAGGTGCGCGAACTAGGTGCAATTGTTGCAGAGGATTATAAAAACACAGTACCTCTTGCAATTGGTGTATTAAAAGGCGCAATGCCATTCATGGCAGATTTATTAAAGAGAACAGATACATATCTTGAAATGGATTTTATGGCTGTATCTAGTTACGGTCACTCTACAGTTTCAACAGGCGAAGTGAAAATTTTAAAAGATCTTGATACTTCTGTAGAAGGTCGCGATATTTTAATCGTCGAAGATATTATTGATAGTGGTCTTACACTAAGCTACTTAGTAGACTTATTCAAATATCGTAAAGCGAAGTCTGTAAAAATTGTTACATTATTAGATAAGCCAACAGGCCGTAAGGTTGATCTGAAAGCGGATTATGTTGGATTTACTGTTCCACATGAATTTGTAGTAGGATATGGATTAGATTATAAAGAGCAGTACCGTAATCTTCCTTATGTAGGCGTATTAAAACCAAGCGTTTACTCAAATTAATTAAATATAGGCTTCACAATTGTATAGGAAAGTTTTTCTATGTTACGATTTACTATAGTGTTTATGCCGTGAGAGGAGGTTAGGAATGAATCGTATCTTCCGTAATACCATCTTTTATTTACTGATATTCTTAGTAGTAATTGGAATCGTGAGCTATTTTAATGGTTCGACACAAAAAACGACATCAGTTAGCTACGACAAATTCATTACTAAACTAGAAAGCGGTGAAGTGCGTAATGTGCAACTTCAACCGAAAAATGGTGTATTTGAGGTAAAAGGACAATTCAATAACTCTAGCCAAGGAGAACAATTTGTTACTTATGCACCAAATACTGAGGAATTACAAAAGAAAATTAATGATAAAGCGAAAGGTGCCGAAGTTAAGTATCAACCAGCAGAAGAAACAAGTGCCTGGGTAACATTCTTTACTTCAATCATTCCATTTGTCATCATCTTCATTTTATTCTTCTTCTTATTAAACCAAGCTCAAGGCGGCGGTAGCCGTGTTATGAACTTCGGGAAAAGTAAGGCGAAGTTATATAATGATGAAAAGAAAAAAGTTCGTTTCAGAGATGTTGCTGGTGCGGATGAAGAGAAACAAGAACTTGTTGAGGTAGTTGAATTCTTGAAAGACCCTCGTAAGTTCTCTGAAGTTGGTGCTCGTATTCCAAAGGGTGTCCTATTAGTTGGACCTCCAGGTACAGGTAAAACTTTATTAGCACGTGCTGTTGCAGGTGAGGCTGGCGTTCCATTCTTCTCTATCAGTGGTTCTGACTTCGTAGAGATGTTTGTGGGTGTCGGTGCATCACGTGTACGTGATTTATTTGAAAATGCAAAGAAAAATGCTCCTTGTATCATTTTCATTGATGAAATTGATGCAGTAGGGCGTCAACGTGGCGCAGGTCTTGGTGGTGGCCATGATGAGCGTGAGCAAACGTTGAACCAATTACTTGTTGAAATGGATGGATTCGGTGCAAACGAAGGTATTATTATCATCGCTGCGACAAACCGTCCTGATATTCTTGATCCAGCATTATTACGTCCAGGTCGTTTTGACCGTCAAATTACAGTAGATCGTCCAGATGTAAATGGCCGTGAAGCTGTACTGAAGGTGCATGCTCGTAATAAACCGCTTGATGAGAATATCAACTTAAGAGCAATTGCAACTCGTACGCCAGGATTCTCTGGTGCTGATCTTGAAAACTTATTAAACGAAGCTGCTTTAGTAGCTGCGCGTCAAGATAAGAAGAAAATTGATATGAGTGACATTGATGAAGCAACGGATCGCGTTATTGCAGGTCCGGCTAAGAAAAGTCGTGTTATCTCTGAAAAAGAACGTAATATCGTTGCTTTCCATGAAGCGGGTCATACTGTAATTGGTGTTGTTCTTGATGAAGCTGATGTCGTTCATAAAGTAACAATTGTCCCTCGTGGTCAAGCTGGTGGATATGCAGTAATGCTTCCGAAAGAAGATCGTTACTTCATGACAAAGCCAGAGTTACTTGATAAAATCACTGGTTTACTTGGTGGTCGAGTAGCTGAGGAGATTGTATTTGGTGAAGTGAGTACAGGTGCTCACAACGACTTCCAACGTGCGACGGGCATTGCAAGACGTATGGTTACAGAATTCGGTATGAGTGATAAGCTTGGACCAATGCAATTTGGTAGTTCGCAAGGTGGTCAAGTGTTCTTAGGAAGAGACTTCCATTCAGAGCAAAACTACAGTGATGCAATTGCACACGATATCGATGTAGAAATGCAAACGATTATGAAAGAATGTTATGCTCGTGCAAAAGACATTCTTACTGAAAATCGTGATAAGCTAGATCTTATTGCAAAAACGTTACTTGAAGTAGAAACGTTAGATGCTGAGCAAATCAATCATTTATGTGATTACGGCAGATTGCCAGAACGTCCAACATCTTCAGATGATGTGAAAGTAAACATCAACATGAAGAAAGACGATGAAGATAAAGAAGATAAGTAAGAAACGAAGGAGTGACTATCGTCACTCCTTTTTTGTTTGTTAAAACCTTTGTTAATTACTATTGAGAACTTAGTGGATAAAGTAATTTAAGTAAAACTAGTATTAAAAATTGAAATAGAGAGCAATCTTTTTGTAAAATGATGAGGATAGGAAAGCTGATTATATAAGTATGTGTGATATGATGTTTTTATAAGTTTTATACATACTGCACAAATATAGATTAAATAAGATAAGTGGTGAGAATATGATTTTTGTATTGGATGTAGGGAACACAAATGCTGTACTAGGTGTGTTTGAAGAGGGGGAACTTCGTCAGCATTGGCGCATGGAAACAGATCGTCATAAGACAGAAGATGAATATGGAATGCTTGTAAAGCAATTGCTTGAGCATGAAGGTCTTTCGTTTGAAGATGTGAAAGGTATTATTGTGTCTTCAGTCGTACCACCAATTATGTTTGCTTTAGAGCGCATGTGTGAAAAATATTTTAAAATTAAACCGCTTGTAGTAGGGCCTGGGATAAAAACAGGGCTAAATATTAAATATGAAAATCCGCGTGAAGTAGGCGCAGACCGAATTGTAAATGCAGTAGCAGGAATCCACTTATATGGAAGTCCGCTTATTATTGTTGATTTTGGTACGGCTACTACATATTGTTATATTAACGAAGAAAAGCATTATATGGGTGGAGTTATTACGCCAGGAATTATGATTTCAGCAGAGGCTTTATATAGCAGAGCAGCAAAACTTCCTCGTATCGAAATTACAAAACCAAGCAGTGTAGTTGGGAAAAATACAGTAAGTGCGATGCAATCGGGTATTCTTTATGGTTATGTTGGACAAGTGGAAGGTATTGTTAAGCGTATGAAAGAAGAAGCTAGACAAGAACCTAAAGTTATTGCAACAGGTGGATTAGCAAAATTAATTTCCGAAGAATCGAATGTAATTGATATTGTAGATCCATTTTTAACGTTAAAAGGTTTATACATGTTATATGAACGTAATGCAAATTTACAGCATGAGAAAGGTGAATAAATACGTATGAAAGATTATTTAGTAAAAGCGTTAGCGTTTGATGGAGAAGTGCGTGCGTATAGTGTACGTACAACAAATACAGTAAGTGAGGCGCAAAGACGTCATGATACATGGAGAACAGCTTCAGCGGCACTAGGGCGTTCTTTAACTGCGGGTACAATGATGGGCGGAATGTTAAAAGGTGAGCAAAAGTTAACGATTAAGGTAGAAGGTAACGGTCCGATTGGTCCTATCTTAGTAGATGCTCATGCAAATGGAGATGTACGTGGTTATGTAACGAATCCGCATGTTGATTTTGAAGGAACAGAACAAGGGAAGTTACGTGTATATCAAGCGGTAGGTACAGAGGGGTTTGTAACTGTAATTAAAGATATTGGAATGCGTGAGCCGTTTATTGGTCAATCTCCAATCGTTTCAGGAGAATTAGGAGAAGACTTTACGTATTATTTTGCAGTTTCTGAACAAACGCCTTCTTCTGTAGGTGTTGGTGTTCTTGTAAATGGAGATGATAGCATATTAGCGGCAGGTGGATTCATCCTTCAAATTATGCCGGGTGCGCAAGATGAAACGATTTCATTTATTGAAGACCGTTTACAAAAGATTCCACCTGTATCAACGTTGATTGAACAAGGACTTTCTCCGGAAGAGCTACTATATGCAGTTCTTGGAGAAGATAAAGTAAAAGTATTAGAAACAATGGATGTTCAATTTAATTGCACATGCTCACGCGAGCGTATTGAGAGTGTATTAATTAGTTTAGGTAAAACAGAGTTAGAGCAAGTTCGTGAAGAAGAGGAAGAGACAGAAGTTCACTGTCATTTCTGTAATGAACGATACAAGTTCTCTAAAGAAGATATTACAAATTTAATCGAGAATTTGTAATAAGGGAATTAAGAGGAGCAATCCTCCAAATGAATTGACAAACAGGGAATTTTCTGACAAAATCTAAATATAGATAAAACCAATAAAAATACTCGGTGTTAGGAGTGACAGGAATGCGAGTGGCACAATCAGTTTCAGAATTAATCGGGAAAACGCCGATCGTTAAGTTGAACCGCATCGTAGAATCAGACAGCGCAGATATATACTTAAAATTAGAATTTATGAATCCGGGGAGTAGCGTTAAAGATCGTATCGCATTAGCTATGATTGAAGATGCTGAAAAAAATGGATTATTAAAAGAGGGCGATACAATCATTGAGCCGACAAGTGGTAACACAGGAATTGGTTTAGCGATGGTAGCGGCTGCTAAAGGATATAATGCAATCTTAGTAATGCCAGAAACAATGAGTATTGAGCGTCGTAATTTATTACGTGCTTACGGTGCGGAATTAGTATTGACTCCAGGGCCTGAAGGAATGGGTGGAGCAATTCGTAAAGCGACTGAATTAGCAAAAGAGCATGGCTACTTTATACCACAACAGTTCAAAAACCAATCGAATCCAGAAATTCACCGTTTAACAACAGGTCCAGAAATTATTGAACAAATGGGTGACCAATTAGATGCGTTTATTGCAGGTATTGGTACAGGTGGAACGATTACTGGTGCTGGTGAAGTACTGAAGGAAGCGTATAAAGATATTAAAATTTATGCAGTAGAACCTGCAGATTCACCAGTATTATCTGGTGGGAAACCAGGTCCACATAAAATCCAAGGAATTGGGGCGGGATTTGTTCCGGAGACGTTGGATGTAGAAGTATATGATGAAATTATTCAAGTGAAAACAGAGCAAGCATTTGAATATGCGAGAAGAGTGGCTAAAGAGGAAGGTATTTTAGTTGGTATCTCTTCAGGCGCAGTTATTTATGCAGCAACAGAAGTTGCGAAAAAGTTAGGTAAAGGGAAAAAGGTACTTGTTATTATCCCAAGTAACGGTGAACGTTATTTAAGTACACCACTTTATCAATTTGAATCATAATTAAACGCGATTGAAAAAGCATCCTTGAAAAAGGGTGCTTTTTCTTTTGGGATTGGAAATAGGAAAAGAGTGAATGACTAGAAAACTTCATGTAAAATAAGAGGTAGTATAATTAAATTATTTTCACTAGCCTTCGAGTATAATCAATCTCTATATAAATAACTTATGTAGTTTGAGCTGGTTAATCTAAGAGGGTGGGATAAAAGAAGACGGGGTGTTGATATGCAACGAAGAAAATCTTTAGCGCTTTCTATTCCATATCAGTTAGATTTCTTTAAGCAATATAAATTTCTTTCTCAGGGTAAATCGCAACATATTTTGTTAGAAAGCGGCCGTGGCGGTCGTTATAACATTGTAGGGCTGAACCCAGTAGCGGTAATCCGAGGGAAGGATGAAACGTTACATATAAGTGAAAGTGGTAAGGAAACAATAAAACGAGGGAATCCGTTAGATTTAATGCAAGAATATATGGAACAATGGAAGACGGACTATAACCCAGAGTATCCGCCTTTTCAAGGTGGTGCAATTGGCTATTTCAGTTATGACTGTATCCGTTATATTGAAAAGCTGCCTTCTCTTGCGGAAGATGATATTAATATACCTGACATCTTCTTTTTATTATTTGATGACGTATTTGTCTATGATCAAAAAGAACAAGTGTTATGGGTTATTACGCATTATGTAGATAAATATGAAGAGGCAAAAGAACGGCTAAATGAGTGGAAGAGTCTTTGGATGACAGAAGCGCCTGAAGTGACTGTGCCCTTTGAAAGTCCTGAAAAGAAAAGTGAAGCAGTTGCTTTTACTGAAGCCGGCTTTATGAAGGCAGTTAAATGTATTCAAGAATATATTGGGGCGGGTGATGTGTTCCAAGTGAACTTGTCGACGAGACAAGAAAGAACGTTACAGACACACCCACTAGAAATTTATACAAGTCTTCGTGAAATTAATCCATCTCCATATATGGGTTACCTGGAGCTTGGGGATTTTCAAATTGTTAGTGGATCGCCAGAGTTGTTAATTAAGAAACAAGGAACTGAAGTAAGTACAAGACCAATTGCTGGAACGAGATCTAGAGGCGCGGATGAGCAAGAGGATGAAGAATTAGCAAGAGAATTAATTGAGAACGAAAAAGAAAGAGCAGAGCATGTAATGCTTGTGGATTTAGAAAGAAATGATTTAGGACGTGTTTGTAAATATGGCACTGTAGAAGTAGATGAATTTATGGTAATTGAGAAATACTCACATGTTATGCATATTGTTTCTAATGTGCGTGGTGAGGTGGAAGAAGATAAAGATGCTTTTGATTTAGTGAAGGCTGTATTCCCTGGGGGAACAATTACTGGTGCCCCGAAAATACGTACGATGGAAATTATTGAGGAATTAGAACCTGTTCGAAGAGGGATTTATACAGGTTCAATCGGTTGGATTGGTTATTCTGGAGATACAGAATTGAATATTGTAATTAGAACGCTTCTTGCTAAAGATGGAAAAGCTCATGTACAAGCAGGGGCGGGAATTGTAATTGATTCAAATCCAGAAAATGAATATAAAGAGTCGTTAAAAAAGGCGATTGCTTTATGGCGTGCAAAAGAACGTAGCGAAGAAACGGTTAGGTGAGAGAAATGATATTAATGATTGATAATTATGATTCTTTTACATTTAATTTAGTGCAGTTTCTTGGAGAACTTGGACAAGAGCTCGTTGTTAAACGTAACGATGAAGTGACCATTTCAGATATTGAGAATATGAAACCAGATTTTCTAATGATTTCTCCAGGTCCATGTAGTCCTAATGAAGCGGGGATTAGTATGGAAGTTATTAAATACTTTGCTGGAAAGATTCCGATTTTTGGAGTTTGTCTAGGGCATCAATCCATTGCACAAGTGTTTGGTGGAGAGGTTGTCCGTGCAGAACGATTAATGCATGGGAAAACGTCGCTTATGCATCATGATGGAAAGACGATTTTTTCGGATATTCCTAATCCGTTTACTGCGACGCGCTATCATTCCCTTATTGTTAAGAAAGAGACGTTACCCGATTGCTTAGAGGTAACATCTTGGACAGAGGAAGGAGAAATTATGGCACTTCGTCATAAGACATTGCCGATAGAGGGTGTGCAATTCCATCCGGAATCTATTATGACTTCTCATGGGAAAGAGTTGTTACAGAATTTCATTTGTAAATACAGTCCAAGTGCAACGTTATGTTAATTTACGTAAATGGTCAGTATGTAGAAGCAAGTGAAGCGAAAATTTCTCCTTATGATCATGGTTATTTATATGGTCTTGGAGTTTTTGAAACGTTTCGTATTTATAATGGTCATCCTTTCTTATTGGATGATCATTATGACCGTTTAATAGAAGCGCTGGATACATTGCAAATTAAATGGACAATGAAAAAAAATGACGTGATGCTTATTTTGAAAGATTTACTCGCTAAGAATGAATTGAAGCATGCATATGTACGTTTTAATGTATCAGCGGGTATAGATGAAATAGGATTACAAACGGAAATGTATGAAGAGCCTTCGGTTATTGTTTTTATAAAACCTTTAACAGCTCCAGGAGATGTAGTGGAAAAAGAAGGTGTTATTCTAAAACAAGTGCGAAATACACCGGAAGGAACATTTCGTCTGAAGTCTCATCATTATTTAAATAATATTTTAGGGAAGCGTGAAATTGGAAATGTTGTGAGTAAGGAAGGTATTTTTCTTACTGAAGCAGGTTATGTTGCAGAGGGTATTGTTTCCAATCTATTTTTTGTGAAAGGTGATGTTTTATATACACCTTCGTTAGAGACAGGGATTTTAAATGGTATCACTCGTGCGTTTATTATAAAGAGTGCTGAAGAATTAAATATAGAAGTAAAGGAAGGTTTCTTTACAAAAGATGAGCTACTTTCAGCGGATGAAGTCTTCGTAACAAACTCCATTCAAGAAATTGTTCCGCTTTATCGTATAGAAGCGCAGGATTTCCCGGGTAAAGTAGGAGTGGTTACAAAAAGTTTAATGTACCTTTATGGAATGCAAAGAGAGAAATTATGGAGCAGAAATGAATTACGAAGAGGAGATGTGTAGTTTGAAGTGGGATTATGATTTACGCTGCGGCGAATATACATTGAATTTAAATGAAAAGACATTAATTATGGGGATTTTAAATGTAACACCAGATTCGTTTTCTGATGGTGGGAGTTACAACGAGGTAGATGCTGCGGTACGTCACGCAAAAGAAATGCAAGGTGAAGGTGCTCATATTATTGATATTGGTGGCGAATCTACTCGCCCGGGTTTTGCTAAAGTATCAGTAGAAGAAGAAATAAAGCGAGTTGTCCCGATGATTCAAGCAGTTTCAAAAGAAGTAAAATTGCCTATATCTATCGATACATATAAAGCTGAAGTTGCAAAGCAAGCAATTGAGGCTGGTGCTCATATTATTAATGATATTTGGGGAGCGAAGGCGGAGCCGAAAATTGCTGAAGTCGCAGCTCATTACGATGTACCCATCATTTTAATGCATAACCGCGATAACATGAATTATCGTAATTTAATGGCGGATATGATTGCTGATTTGTATGACAGTATTAAAATTGCTAAAAATGCTGGTGTGCGAGATGAGGATATTATTTTAGATCCAGGTATCGGTTTTGCTAAAACACCTGAGCAGAACTTAGAGGCGATGCGTAATTTAGAACAGTTAAATGTGCTAGGTTATCCGGTTCTCTTAGGTACTTCGAGAAAGTCCTTTATTGGGCACGTATTAGATTTGCCAGTAGAGGAACGCCTTGAGGGAACGGGAGCTACTGTTTGTCTTGGTATTGAAAAGGGCTGTGAGTTTGTTCGTGTCCATGATGTGAAAGAAATGGCGCGTATGGCTAAAATGATGGATGCGATGATTGGTAAGGGGGTAAGGTAATTGGATAAAATTTATATCCATGATATGGAGTTTTATGGTTATCATGGCGTGTTCCCAGAGGAGAATAAATTAGGTCAGAGATTTAAAGTTGACTTAACGGTGGAGTTGGATTTAAAGCGTGCAGGGGAAAGTGATGACTTAGAGCATTCGGTCAATTATGGAGAGCTTTTCGAATTATGTAGAAAAGTTGTTGAGGATAGAAAGTATAAGCTTGTGGAGAGTATCGCTGAAAATATTGCTGCAGATATATTAAAACAATATGAAAGTATTTCGCGCTGTACAATTAAGGTAATTAAGCCGGATCCACCGATACCGGGTCATTATCGTGCTGTAGCAGTAGAAATTACGAGAGAACGTCCATGAACAATATAGCTTACATTGCATTAGGGTCAAATATTGGAGAGCGTTATACGTATCTAACCGAAGCGATTCAGTTTTTAAATAAAAATCCTTATATTCAGGTTGATGATATTTCATCTGTATATGAAACTGAGCCAGTTGGCTATACTGACCAAAGTTGCTTTTTAAATTTAGTTATAAAAATTTCTACCAATTTATCACCACAAGAATTATTGAAAGTAACACAAAAAGTAGAAAATGACCTAGGAAGAAAAAGGGAAATTAGGTGGGGGCCGAGGACTATCGACCTTGACATTTTACTTTATAATCAAGAGAATATTGAAGCAGAGAATCTTATTGTTCCGCATCCGCGGATGTTTGAAAGAGCTTTTGTTATCGTTCCGTTGTTAGAAATTAATCAAGACATAAAACAAAACATTTCATGTTCACAAGTAGAAGAAATGAAAAGGCGAGAGGGAGTAACGGTATGGAAGCAGAAAAATGGGGAAGACGCATTCGTGCTTTTCGAAAGCTAAAAGGTTACACACAAGAAGGTTTTGCTAAAGCACTAGGGGTATCTGTATCTGTTTTAGGTGAGGTTGAGAGAGGGAATAGATCGCCTTCTCAAGATTTTGTAGTAGAAGTTGCTAAGGCATTAAATGTTTCGATAGAGGAATTAATGCCAAAGTGATTGTACAGGAAGGAGTAGATTGATTGTTAAAGATTGCAAATATCGAGATGAAAAATCCGGTTGTACTAGCACCGATGGCGGGAGTGTGTAACTCTGCATTCCGTTTAACAGTAAAAGAATTTGGTGCCGGATTAGTTTGTGCTGAAATGGTAAGTGATAAGGCAATATTACTTAATAATAAAAGAACATTAGATATGTTATATATCGACGAGAGAGAAAAGCCATTAAGTTTACAAATTTTTGGTGGAGAGAAAGAAACTCTTGTAGATGCTGCGAAATATGTAGATAAATATACGACAGCAGACATAATTGATATTAATATGGGTTGTCCAGTGCCGAAAATCGTTAAATGTGATGCTGGAGCAAGGTGGCTTTTAGACCCGAATAAAATATATGAAATGGTAGCAGCGGTTGTAGATGCTGTTGAAAAGCCGGTTACAGTTAAAATGCGTATCGGTTGGGATGAAGAACATATTTTCGCAATAGAAAATGCTAGGGCTGTTGAGCGTGCTGGTGGCCAAGCTGTGGCGGTTCACGGACGTACACGAGTGCAAATGTATGAAGGAAAAGCGGATTGGGATATTATTAAACAAGTAAAACAATCTGTAAATATCCCGGTTATCGGAAATGGTGATGTCGCAACGCCGCAAGATGCAAAGCGTATGCTTGATGAAATTGGTGTAGATGGTGTTATGATTGGGCGTGCTGCTCTTGGAGATCCGTGGATGATTTATCGTACGGTAAAGTATTTGGAGACAGGTGAATTAATGCCGGAACCAACAGTGCGCGAGAAAATTGATGTATGTATGTTGCATCTAGATCGTCTTATCGACTTAAAGAATGAAAGTGTCGCTGTAAGAGAGATGAGAAAACATGCAGCTTGGTATTTAAAAGGTGTTCGTGGTAATGCGAGTGTACGTAATGGTATTAATGCTTGTAACACACGGGAAGACCTTGCGAATGTGTTAGGTACATTTGTAGAAGAAGTGGAAGCGAAACAACAAACAATTTACGTTGGTTAATAATGGACATAGGAGATTGACATTCTTCTATACACTTCCTATAATTACGTGAAAGAAAGAAGAGCTGCCAGTTAGTTGCTGGCAGTTTTTCTAGTTGAGTAGAAAATGCTATACTGTATATATTGTAAAATTAAATAGAGCTGGAGTGATATCAATATCATGGATAACATGAACCACGAAGAATTAAACGACCAATTGATTGTTCGTCGTGAAAAGCTACATAATTTACGTGAACAAGGAATTGACCCGTTCGGTAAAAGATTTGAACGCACAAATTCAACAACTGACTTAGTGAGTCTATATGGAGAGTTCTCTAAAGAGGAATTAGAGGAGAAGGAAATCGCTGTTTCTATCGCTGGTCGTATTATGACAAAACGCGGAAAAGGGAAAGCTGGATTTGCACATGTTCAAGATTTACATGGACAAGTTCAAATTTATGTTCGTAAAGATGCTGTTGGAGATGACGAGTACGAATTATTTAAAACAGCAGATTTAGGTGATTTAGTAGGTATTGAAGGTAAAGTGTTCAAAACAAACGTTGGAGAACTTTCAGTAAAAGCAACAGGCTTTACGCTATTAACAAAATCTCTTCGTCCATTACCAGATAAATACCATGGATTAAAAGATGTTGAACAACGCTACCGTCAACGTTACTTAGACTTAATTACAAGTATGGAAAGTCGTGAAACGTTCGTTACTCGTAGTAAAATTATTCGTGAGATGAGAAGATACCTAGATGACAACGGTTATCTTGAAGTGGAAACACCTATGATGCATGCAATTGCAGGTGGAGCTTCTGCGCGTCCTTTCACTACACACCATAATGCGTTAGATATGGAATTATATATGCGTATCGCAATTGAGCTACATTTAAAGCGTCTTATTGTGGGTGGTTTAGAAAAAGTATATGAGATCGGCCGTGTATTCCGTAATGAGGGTGTATCAACTCGTCATAACCCTGAGTTTACGATGATTGAATTATATGAAGCATACGCTGATTATAAAGATATTATGAAGTTAACAGAAGATATGGTTGCTCATATCGCGAAAAAAGTACTGGGTACAACAACAATCCAGTATGGTGATTATGAAATTAATCTAGAACCAGAATGGACACGTCTTCATATGGTAGATGCGATTAAGCAATACTCTGGAGCTGATTTCTGGAATCCGATGAGTATAGAAGAAGCGCGTGAACTTGCAAAAGAACATAATGTAGAAATTAAAGATACAATGGAAGTTGGTCATATTATAAATGAATTCTTCGAACAAAAAGTAGAAGATAAATTAATCCAACCAACATTTATTTACGGTCATCCGGTAGAAATCTCGCCGCTTGCGAAAAAGAATGATGAAGATCCAAGATTTACAGATCGTTTCGAATTATTTATCGTTGCGCGTGAACATGCAAATGCATTCACTGAGTTAAATGATCCAATCGATCAAAAAGAACGTTTTGAAGCGCAATTAAAAGAGCGCGAACAAGGTAATGACGAAGCTCACATGATGGATGACGATTATATTGAAGCTCTTGAGTACGGTATGCCTCCTACGGGTGGATTAGGAATCGGTATTGATCGTCTAGTTATGTTATTAACAAATGCACCATCTATTCGTGATGTATTATTATTCCCTGCTATGCGCCATAAACAAGACTAAGCTTTGGAGATTTCTCCAAAGCTTTTTTTATTTGAGCATGAGTTGCGTGGGTATAGTAAATCTTGATAGTGCGAGAAATTATATTTATATAGAAGAAATGTACTGTTTTTATACTTTTTTACTAAGTTAAAAATTTTATTAGAAAAACTATTGCATTTTAATAATCAAACTGGTATATTTATATTCGTTGCCACGAAAGGTAACAAACAAAACAAACGAAAAACAACTTATTAAAAAAAGTTGTTGACGAAAATATAACGAAATGTTATATTGATAAAGTCGCTTCTGAGCGACAAAGTAGTTCTTTGAAAACTGAACGAAACAAACAACGTGAAACGTCAATTTTTATTTTAGATGCTAGACAAA
>NZ_JASNGE010000034.1:0-49213 GCF_030164735.1 Bacillus sp. RB3 | reverse complement strand
TCTTCTGTTGCGTATTGCTTTCTTAAATATGCAATTCTTTCTTGATTAACCTCTAGGATTGTAACACTACATCCAATTCCAATTGCCATATCACAGGCATTAGTTGCAGCATTCCCTCCACCTAGGATTACAACTTTTCCGGCTGGGATTCCCTCAATACCTGATAATAAAACCCCCTCTCCTTGATGTTGTTTTTCTAAATAATAAGCTCCCATAAATACCGCACGTCTTCCAGCAATTGCACTCATAGGTTTTAATAATGCTAAATTTCCATCCTCACTAATAGTTTCACCAGCAATCGCAGTAGTTCCAGCTTTTCTCATCGCTTCTACACACTCTTTCGACGCAGCCAGATGTAAAAAGCCCCATACAATTAGATCCTTTTTAAAGTAATGGTATTCTGCAGGTAGTGGTTCTTTTACCTTTACTACCATATCAACATCCCATGCCTGACTTTGATTTACTATGCTTGCTCCTGCATTTATATATTCATCATTTGTATAACCAGAACCTAATCCAGCATCTTTTTGTACTAAAACTTCATTTCCAGCTGAAACTAATTTTTGAACATTTTCTGGAGTCATCCCTACACGAGCTTCCCCTTTTTTTATCTCTTTCACTACACCAATTTTCATATCTACACATCCTTTTTTAGAGTGAGTTATAAATTAAATTAATTATTGTCAGATAAATATAAGATTCAAAATATTCACCCTTAAAATATTTTTCAAATATAATTTAATTTATAACATTGGATTGCACCTACAAGATACCATTAGTAAAAATAAGAGGTCAACAATTTTGTGAAACATTTCACAAAATGTTTTATTTAGTTGATTTTCTGTATTTTATATCGAAAATATGATTGAACCCCTCAATACTTTGTGATATTCTTCACAAGAATATATCTTCTCTTTTGAATTTTGATTTACCACTTTACTATATCAAAATATTAAAATACCTCATTTATCCTTATTATTCATATAAAAGAAATCTCGTTTTTAACTTCATGTTTCGAGTTAAATTAAAGAATTTCTTTTAATGTATAATTCATGGAATTTTACTCGCCTCAAATCATGTGAAAATTTTCACATGATTTGAGGCGAAATTAAACTTTCTTTACTTATACGTTTAATTTCTTTTTTATTTAGTATCTGAAATGTATTCAAATTCTCTAGCTGGTAAGGATGAGGGGCGGCTATTTGTATGGATACAGGATATACTATCAAATAATTTAACAAACAGGATAAAGAATTCATAAGAGAATTTATATATTTTTCTAATTGGGAGTGATTATTTTGTCACAACAACAACTAAAAAAGGATATTGGTTTCTTTGCAGCATTAACCACAGTTATTGGTACCGTTATCGGCGCCGGAGTATTTTTCAAGCCCACTGCATTATATGGAGTAACAGGAACAGCTAGCCTAGGATTACTTGCATGGGTCATTGGTGGTATCTTAACCGTTTGCGCAGGACTAACTGCTGCTGAACTATCCGCCGCTATTCCTGAAACGGGGGGAATGATGGCATATTTAAAGAGGACTTATGGAAACTTAACTGCTTTCTTGCTTGGCTGGGCACAAACTGTCATATACTTCCCTGCAAATATTGCAGCTCTTGCTATTATTTTCGGGACACAAACGGTTAGTTTATTTGGCCTAAATGTTAATGAACACAAAATGCTAATTATCGCAATTGCAATTATCACAGCAACATTTGTAACTCTTATGAACTTTTTAGGAGCTAAAGCGGCTGGCGGTATCCAAATGGCTTCGACTATATGTAAATTGCTTCCACTAGCATTGATTATTATTTTTGGATTACTACACAAAAGTGACGTTACTTTTCAGCTTTTTCCAATTGAGGCAGGGCCGAACAAATCTATGATATCTGCCCTTGGATCTGGTTTACTCGCAACAATGTTCGCCTATGATGGATGGATTCATGTAGGGAATATTGCTGGAGAAATGAAAAACCCTAAAAAAGACTTGCCTAAAGCAATCGTATTAGGATTATCAACAGTAATGGTTGTGTATTTATTAATTAATGTCGCGTTCCTAATGGTCATGTCTGCAACATCGCTCGCAGGTACTGATACACCCGCTTCTCAAGTAGCTACAATTCTTTTTGGAGCTATGGGAGGAAAACTAGTTACCATTGGCATTTTAATTTCCGTATTTGGAACGATTAATGGTTATATTATGACAGGAATGCGAATTCCTTATGCCATGGCTATTGAGAACAAACTACCATTTAGTAAATGGTTTGCTACACTATCTAAAAATAGTCGGGTCCCTTATAATTCTGGTCTATTTATGCTATTTATTTCAATAATTATGATGGCCGTCGGCGGATTCAATACTCTTACTGATATGTTGGTATTTGTAATATGGATATTCTACACAATGACATTTCTTGCTGTATTCATCTTACGAAAAAGGGAACCCGAACTTGTGCGACCTTATAAAGTTCCATTGTATCCTTTTATACCATTAGTTGCTATTATTGGCGGATTGTTCATTGTTATTAATACCTTATTCACTCAACCTCTGCTAGCTTTATGTGGAATAGGTCTAACTGCACTCGGCCTCCCTATTTATTACACTATGCGTAAAAAGGGACAATTTGGTTTAGAAAATCATAACGAGTAGACCCGTCTTTCTTAAAGATGTGATACAAAATTTTATGATTAGATTGCAATTAATAAATAGTCTATTTTACTTCTTTATCCTTCTAAAAGATGCATTAGTCTAACAAATAATAAACAAGGAGAACCCTTTTTGGGTTCTCCTTGTTTATTATTTGCCAGTGTTCTAGTTTTTTACCCTAAGTTAATTTACGCTTTATCCATGTTGCATTTCTACCTTTAGAAACTAATTTAATGTATCCCTGTGAATTTAAAGCGTGTAATGTTTTATTTATAGTACTTTCACTTATGTCTGGATACATGTTTCGAATATTTTCTTTAGTAAAAGGATTATCTTGTCTGTCTATGTATTTTTCAATTCTTTTTCTTTTAGTATGAGTGCTAATACAATTTTTTATTACATAATTCAATTCTTTATATGCAACTAAAACAATATCTAAAAAATTTTTCATCCAGAAAACTACATTATGATCGCCTTGATACCAGTGAGCTGCAGATTTATACAGAGCATCATAATAATCTGATTCATATTCTTTGAAATATTTATCTATACATGTATATTTTACAAATGTAAATCCACTTTCAATTAATAACCATTGAATTAATATTTTTGCTAACTTGCCATTCCCTTTATTAAATGGATAAATACATAGGAAATTTAAGATAAATTGAGGAATTAGTAGGAGCGGATGAAAATTCCCTTTAGCCCTTAATGCATTATATTGTTCGCATAGATGATACAAATATTGCGGAACCATATCATATAAAACAACTGTACGTAATTTGAATTGATCTTTTAACTTTGGAATAGAAGATAATACAAGTTCGCTTTTTCTCCAATTACCACTTTCAGAAGTTGAATAATTCATTAATTGGAAGTGCAATTCTTGAATTGTTTGCGGTTTAATAGGTAATTTGTGGTTTTCTTTTTGCACAAGTTCTAATGTTTTGCAATAACAAAATAAAGCGTCCTCTTCCAATGTTTGAGGGCTAGCATGATGAACAAATAATTTTTTTAACTGTTTATTTGAGAATGTAAACTTTTCATATATATTAGGAAAAGTTTTAATATATTGCAGTGATATATTCTTTTCCAAAAGATTAAATATCTCAGGTTTTTGAGTTTGATATGCTGATATTGCTCCTTTATATTCACTGATTTTACTTATAATATTTATTAGTTCTCTTTTAAATTCTAAATTTGTATATTTTTCTTCAAAGAAATTTCTCATCTCGTTCCCTCCTTTTCCTAAGGTTTATTACCAACTTTGTATGCTCTATTATCCCCCTAATTTTCACATTTCCTACTGTATGCTCGTTGTTTTATAAACGTCCAATAAGAATGTAATTAAACGATAGCCAGATGCACATAGAAATCACTCTCTTCCATAAATGTATGTAATTTAATAGATTTCTAATGTTTATTAACAAATAAAAACGCACTTCCTTAAACTTCTAAAAAAGTGCTTTTTATTTAATCAAATATATCTGTCTTTAGTGACTTAAAGGAAACTATGCACAAAAGGTATCAATCTTTTGTGAAAATCATAACATATTTAGCTATAAATAATTATGTCGCTTCTAAAAACGTTCAATCTTGATATGTTATGAACTAATGTCGCACAGAATCTTAATTTCTTAATAATGTTTATAAAATGATTCTTTACAAGATGAAAGTACTTTATTTCTATTTAAACAAACATTTTTTCTATACTATTTGCTTTCAGAGTATATTAGATTAGGTCCCTTTAAACTATTGCTAAGTATTTATATATTCGACATAATTTTATACGATAAATTCATCTTATAGTATTGGTGACATGGTATCTTTTAATGTATGTACAGAATGATTAAAGTTAAACTTTTCTTCCGCATTTAACTCAATTTCTATAATTTCTCGAATACCTTCACGATTAATAACAGCAGGAACTCCTATATATACATCATTATGACCATATTCATTTTCAAGGTATGCAGATACTGTTAATACACTATTTTCATGATGTAGAATTGCCTTTGTTATACGTAATAAAGACATTCCAATTCCATAACAGGTTGCTCCCTTACGTTCAATTATATGATAGGCCGCATCACGTGAACGAACAAAAATTTCGTCTAAGTCACTTTGATTATACTGACTTTTATTTTCTAAAATGGTTTGTAGCTTTTGAACGCCCACTGACACATGACTCCAAACCGGAAGCTCCGTATCACCATGTTCACCAATTATATAAGCATGAACATTATGAGAATCGATCTCAAAATATTCTCCTAACATGTAACGGAAACGTGCAGAATCAAGTGTTGTACCTGAACCAATTACACGTTCTTTCGGCAATCCAGATTCTTTCCAAGTTACATATGTTAAAATGTCCACTGGATTTGTTGCAATTAAGAAAATACCATCGAATCCGCTTGACATGACATTACGTATAATTTCTTTAAAAATCTTAGTATTTTTTTCAACTAAGTCTAAACGTGTTTCACCTGGTCTCTGTGGCAATCCGGCCGTTATTACAACAATTTGTGCATCTTTACAGTCCTCACAGCTACCCTTCCATACTTTTGTTGGTGATGGTGAAAAAGGAATTGCATGACTTAAATCCATTGCTTCTCCTTCTGCTCTTGCTTCATTTACATCTACAAGAACGAATTCTTCTGCCAACCCCTGATTAATCATACAATATGCATAACTACACCCTACGGCCCCTGTACCAATTAAAACTACACGATTAATATTTTTATTCATTTATAGATCCCTCACTATTTATGTTATGTTTTTGTGCATTGTTGTTATTCTAATAAAAAGAGATTTAATTGATTTTGAATAAACAAATAATGAATTCGAAATACATTAATGTTCAATACCAAATAGTTAAACTTAAATTCCTTTTCATATGTATTTCCAGCAAATATTGCTCCAACTTTATTTTTTATTTAACTTAAAAAAATATTATGTATAGCTTCACTAGATAAGATAATTTTTCTTTATCTACATTCCAAAGATTCATTGATATTCTGTGAAAAATCTAGTTTATACATCTAGTCAAATAAAATTGTTAACGCTTACATTTTTATTAAGATTCATTAACTGATTATCACTTCTCATAATGACATTCATGCTTATACTATCTTCATTCAAATCTAATTACTGCAAATTTTAATTTTGTATATCGAAGGTTATCTCACCTATTTTAGCAATAACCCCCTAAAAGCACTTCTATACCAAACAAACTTTTTCAAAATTCATTTTCTAATAAACCTCCCACTAATTTTTTAGAGTTTTCTGTAATAAATTCGACATGTGATCTTGCATTTTATATTAACAAATTTAAGTCACATAAGTTGTGAATGTTTTTTGTATATTTCCCTTCCCTTATATGTCTAACAAAAACAAATAATATATTTTATAAAAGAAAAAAATATATTTAAAAGAATTATTAAAACGGTATTTCCAGCTAATTAAGCCAACTGATATAAAAATAACATTCAAAATAATTATGTTATTTTTATACGAAAAATGATTATATTAGTAGCTTAAATTTTTATTTGTGTTTGTAATGGGATGTTTTCCTCACATTGAGATTCAACTAAATCGCCCTTCTCTTCAGGGGTAGGATTGTTTTGGGTTATATAATGATATACCATGCCAACAAATACAGATCCACCAATAATATTTCCAATTGTAACTGGAATTAAATTATAAATAGCCCCACTAAAAGAAATTGTATTGGGATGTGGCGATACCAGGGAGATTGCAAATAGCGATAAATTTGCAATGCTATGTTCATATCCAGATAAAAAGAATGTAAAAACCAATAACATCATAACAATTATTTTTGCTGTATCCCCTTTTACTTGAGAAGGAAGGAAACATGCTAGACAAACAAGCCAATTACATAAAATAGCTTTGAAAAATAGCTGTATTGTCGGAGTATTCATTTTTACTTCAACAACATTACTTATCAAATGTTCATATTCAATTTGATCAAAAATACCAGTACCATAAAATAATAACGCAAAAAATATTGCACCTACCAGATTACCTAAAAAACAAGCACCCCAGTTACGACAAGTATCTAAGACCGTTGTTTTTTTTCGTAAGGTCGAAATTGTAAAATACATTGTATTCCCAGTAAATAATTCCGCTCCACCATATATTATTAATATAAGTGCAATTCCAAAAAATAAAGAAGCACTTAAATAAGTTGCAGGTGAATTTACAACGTGAAAAAAATCCCCTAATTTAAAACATAATACTATAATAAATCCAATATAGATGCCGGCTAGTAATGCACGAACAAAATATTGTATTGGGTTTATATCTAATATTTGTTTCTTCTTTTGTGCAAGTTTTATAGCATCAGCTATCCCTTGTTCTAACATAAAATTACACACTCCTTTAGTCCATGGTTATTATAAATAATCCTAAGAATAAACTACATGTTTCAATATTCACTTTCAAGATTTTGTTCAACATTTCACAAAATAAACACACTCACTTTACGAAATGATTCAAATGATGTGCAATCTGCTATATTCACTAAATCCTAGAAGTTGCATAATACACGAATATACCTATTCAATTTAGATTAAAAATCTGGCTCTAACCTATGAATTTATTGGGATCCAATTTGTATCCCAATACCCGAATAAAGATAATTTGTGACATATTTTAAAATAAACTACATATCAAGCACTCTGTTTTTAAAATTGGTATAATATGAACGGACATTATTGCTCAATACTTCACAATCGAAAGGGGAAATTGATATGAGAAAACGAAAACGCTTAGTAATAATCGGTAATAGTATATCTAGTTTACGTTGTATTGAACAGATTTTAATACAAAATCCTAATATGTATAGCATTTCTATTTTCAGTGATGAACTCTATCCTCTCTACAATCAAATAAACACTATTTCATTACAATTAGATATTAAAAATAGAATACAAAAGCAATATAATTGGTACAAACAACATAATATTAAGCTTTTTACAAACGAAAAGGTAATAGAAATTGATCGTGAGGACGAGGTCATTGTTACAGATAAACGCCGTATTGTTTTCTACGATAAACTCATCATTGCAACAGGATCTACTGCTTTTATTTTTCCCGTTAAAGGACTGCAATTATTTGGAGTAAATAAACTTAGAACAACTGAAGAAATCCAATTTCTATTAAATATTAAGAAGCATGCAAAAAAAGCTATTATTATTGGTAATGGCATGCTCGGTCTAAAAATTGCACAAAAATTATTTGATTTTGGAATAGACGTCCACGTAGTTCATTTCAGTTCACACTTAATGGCAAAACAAGATATCTTGGCTTGTTCATTACTATGTAACAAGCTAAAAGCAAAAGGGATTCAATTTCTCATGGAAAAAAACACGGTTAAAATCCTAGGTACAGACTATGCAGAGGGGATCCAATTCGAAGATGGCACTATTAAAAAATACGATTTAATTGTAATACCTATTGGTAGGCGACCTAATACACATTTAGCAAAAAAAGCTGGCTTATATGTTAAACGTGGCATAGTTGTTAATAAGTATATGCAAACAAATGATAAATTAATTTATGCAATTGGTGAATGCACTGAACACAATGGTATTACATTAGGATTTCCAGCCCCCCTCCACACACAAGCTACTGTATTAGCCGAGCATATAACAAATGTACAGACAAATACTCTTTTTGCATAATTTCTTAGTTAATTAAAACTAATTCTTTATAACTTTTATCTAAAAAACTCTTCTTAATAATTGTTTAAGAAGAGTTTTAAACCTTTGGAAACACATTAAAGAGAACACTTTAATATTGACACAATTGCAACCCCATTACGTACTAAATTAACGTATCAATTTAATTAAGGAGACATACTAAAATGCAACGACACAAAAATATGTATCTATTAATTATTTTATGCACGGTATTATGTATAATAACTCTAGTCCATAAAGGTGAAAATAATAGCGTTAAAAATACAACATATGAGACGGATAAACTTGTTAAACCCGATAAAAAAAAATCATATTCTAAAAAGAATAATCCTTTAGAAGTCCCTTTAATTCTACAAAATCCAGAATTAGAACGTGGATGCGAAGTGACAAGTTTAGCAATGCTTTTAAATTTTAATGGGCTATCCGTTGATAAATTAGAGTTAGCTGAAAATATTAAATATGTACCTTTTCAAAACAATGGATTTATGGGAAATATGGACGAAGGATTTGTTGGAGATATGTATGACATAGATATGCCTGGTTTAGGTGTGCATATTAAGCCGATTTTAGAGTTAGCCAAATTATACATATCAGAGAATTGTATTATAGATTTAACCGGAAGTAATCCCGAGGATTTATATAAAGCAATTGACAGAGAACACCCTGTTTGGATTTTAACAAACGCGAGCTTTCGCAAACTACCTGATTATGAATTTCGTACTTGGAAAACAAATATGGGTGAGAGACAAGTTACATACCGTCAACATAGTGTTTTACTAACTGGATACACCGATCAATATGTATACATTAATGATCCATTAGATACGGAAAAAAATAAAAGAATTGATAAGAAGTATTTTGAAGAAGCATGGGTTCAATTAGGCAGACAAGCCCTAACTATCATTCCTAAAAAAAACACAGAGCTATAAGATTTGAGATAAACTTAAAATTACTAATTTTTAATTATATAATTATTATATAATAATATCTAGTTTACATGAGAATCACTAACGTTATTAATTATATAAAAATTAAAGGACACACCTATACCATTGGAGTGTTACATAAGGTGTGTCCCTCACATAAATCAAAAATATAAGATAAAATAATTTGAAATTTATTTTTTAAGTTTGATTATAAGGCATGTGATATTTTGTGGCTCAAAAAATCCATACCTTATCAATTAAACCGATTGGTAACACATATTCCCTTTTTTGTGATTTCCTCATATATAATGATTTTAAGAATTTATACAATTAAAATACTTGCTAATTTGTAATAACTCCTCTTTTATATTCTGAGAAAGGGGGCTTTTGTCAGAAACTGATAAATCTTCTAATAGCTAACTGATTTTTTATTATTATTTTCTTATTTCCAACAGAGGCCATGAGTCCTAAACTTTCAAACTTATTCAATTTACGACTAATAGTCTCTCTTGTTACCCCCGCATAATTTGCCAATTCCTCTCGTGTCAATGGCAAGTTAATAAGTATTCCATCCTCAGTACTTTTGCCATATTTATCACAAAACTCCAATAGTATGTGAGCAATCCTAACTTCAGGATTGTTTGTAGCTAAATTTTGCACTAAATTCTCTATCTTGGCTAAACGTTTTGTGACAACTTTTAACAACTTTAATGCAATACTTGGATTTCGTTCCATTATATAATCCATATTTTCTTTTTTTAGCATACAGATATGAGTATCTTCTATAGCATATGCACTAAAATTACTTTTTTCATCATAATTAAATATATTTAATTCACAAAAGGATTCACCACTTGCCAGTATATGCAATATTTGCTCTTTCCCTTGAAAAGTTAATGTACATAGCTTTACTTGTCCACTATTAATAATAAATAATGTATCTGATTTATCTCCCTCAAGAATTAATGGCTGGCCCTTTTTAAACTTCCTATGTTTTGTCATTGAAGCTATATTACTAATTTCCTCTTCGGAAAGGGTCTTAAAAATTAGTACTTTTCTTGGACAAAGCTCTCTTGATTTTTTATGATTATCGTCCATATTTTCTCACCTTACTCTAACTATAGAATTAAAAAAATACTGATATCCAAGGTTATTATAGACATTTTTATCAAATATTGCAGTGACCCAAATCACAACTATATGTTTATGAAGACAGTGATATACACTATCCTCATAAACATATTTTGATATGGCATAGAAAAATATGGCCCTGAGGAGAAAGGGTGGCGTCAGGGCCATATAGAGTGTACCGAGAATGGCTGAATCGGTATAAGTATCTGCTACATAATTATTATAGAATTTTTTAAAGAATATTTCTGTGACCAGAATCACATTCAAAAATATAAAAAACAATGAGAATACTGTGCAGTATTCTCATTGTTTTTTCCTTCTTATTCATCTAGTGGTGCAAAATGATTTTTATCTTCTCCGCACACAGGACAAACCCAGTCCTCTGGTAAATCTTCGAAACTTGTTCCTGGTTCTATATCCTCATCTGGATCCCCTACCTCTGGGTTATAAATATATCCACATGGTAAACAAATGTATTTTTTCATGATTTCCTCTCCTTTTTGTACAGCTTTATATTTTTTCTTTTAACTTGCTCATTATTTCACTTATGTTTGTATTTAATAAATCTATTCCTTCTAACGATACATGCTTTTCAATCGCAGATTTGTAAGGAATAGATGCAGCAACTCCTTCTAATGAAATCACACCGACTATTTTATTATCCTTAATAAATAACCTTGTATACTTCTCCTTACCGTCTTCTTCAACAATTGTTGTATCACATTGCTCTTCATTAACAACTCCAATTGAAAATAAAGATACATTGAATGCGTTAAAAATAGTGGTTGGAATTTCTTTTTTATAAATGGCAGTTTTAGAGACCATATTACTACCTGCTACTCTTCCTTGTTCCAAGGCAGTCCCCCATAAGCCTTCAATTTCATTATTTACTTCTGCAACATCTCCCGCAGCGTATACGGAGTCTATATTTGTTTTCATCTTCTCATCTACAACAATACCTCTATTTAATTTAATAGCAGTATCATGTACAAGTTTAGTGTTCGGAGTAACGCCAATTGAGTAAACAATACTATCACAATTAATTTGAGAATTGTCGTTCATCTTTATGCCAGTTACAGATTCTTTCCCGAGAATAGAATCAATAGAAGTATTTAAATACACCTTTACTCCTTCCTTTTCAATTTTTCGTTTCAAGAGAAGCGAAGATTTTGTATCTAATTGTCTTCTCATTAATAAAGGAGCTACTTCTACAATGGATACCTTTTTACCAGCTTTCAGAATAGACCATGCTGTTTCTAACCCTTGTACACCCCCACCAATGGTCACAACACTTTCTTTGTCCTCTAAATGACCTTTAAGCTCATCTACTTCTTTCATGTCCCTAATAGTAAAAATATTTTTTTTATTAATTCCATTTATCTCTAATCTTCTATTATTCGCTCCTGTACAAATTAATAGTTTATGATAAGAAAATACCGCTTCATTGGATGTAACAATAAATTGCTCTTCTGTATTAATTTTTACCACCTTTGTATTTATAAAAACTGATATGTGATTATCTTGATACCACTTTTTCTTTTTAATTAACACTTTTTCACTGTGTAAATCTGAATACAGATCCTTTGATAATTTAATTCTTTTATAAGGTAGTAATGGCTCTTCACCAAAAATAAATATATTTGATCCTTTATCATACTCTCTAATAGTTTTAGCGGCATTTACAGCAGCTACACCACTCCCAATAATAACAAAATTCTTTTCCATGTTTTCACCTCCATTTTTCTATTAAATAGAACTCAATAATAAATCTGTAACAAATGTTGTTGCATGTTGGATTTTCTTTACTTTTCCCTCATCTTTTGGAGAGAATCTAATCCGAATAGGAAATTCAACATGAGTCATACCTGTAGATTTGATAACTTTTGATGTGCTTTGTACATTCATATTTGTTTCATTGAGGTAATCTTGTATCACTTCAATTGCCTCTCCACTCCAACCATATGAACCGAATGAAGCTGCAATTTTCTCTTCTAGGTTCATTTCTGTCATTTCTTTTAAAATTTCTTCTAAATTACCAATCATATCTGCATATCTAGTTGAAGATCCTATGAAGACTGCATCTGCTTCTTGAATACTCTTTAAAACCTCTAATTTCTTTGATTTATCAGCGTTAAATACTGATACACGAATATTATCTGCTTCTAAAGTTTCTTTAATAATATTTGCTACTTTTTTTGTATTATTTTTAATTGTTGTATATACAATTGTTACTTTCTTATCTTGATTGGTATCTCTACTCATATCCGCATATAATTTAATATACTTCTGTATATCCTGACGTAAAATGTAGCCATGAGATGGTGCAATCATTTGTACATCCAAATCTTTTAGTGCTTCTATTAATGTTCTTACATATCTTCTATGTGGATGAATAATAGCATTATAATAACCGATAAAGTCTTCCGTAATATCTACATTCGCTTTATCACTGAAAATCTCGTCATTTGCTATATGAGTACTAAAAATATCACAAGGAAATAAAATTTTATCCTCTACACAGTAGGTAATCATTGTTTCTTCAGTATGAAGATATGGCGTTTCTTTAAATTTTAATGTTTTTCCACCAATATCTAATGTATCACCGTCTTTTACTACTAAAAACTTTCGATTATGCAGTTTATACATCTCTTGTATTTCTGGTACTGCAATTTCTGTACATACAATCGTTGCATTAGTAGCTCTTGATGCTAATGCTGCCAATCCCCCTGAATGGTCGGGTTCTGTATGATTCACTACAATATACTGAATTTCTTGTGGATCAATTAATTTACTTAATGATTCTACAAATTCTCTTCCAAACTCTATATCAACTGTATCAATCACTGTTGGTTTTTCCGTTTTTAGCAAGTACGCGTTATAAGTTGTTCCTTTTGCTAAGATTAAACGATGAAATGGAACTTCTCTATTATCAACTTTTCCTACCCAATATATATCTTTAGTTAACTGAATTTCTTTGCCCATATAACTCAATTCCTCCTCAATCAGATTCGATTTACTACTGAATTATATAAACTTTTTTATAATTAAAAGAGGACTAGAATCACATTTTAAAAAAATTAATAAAAAAACACCTGAGTAACAGCTTTCTACTCAGGTGTTTTTAAAATTTATTTTGTTGCTACAATTACTAATGCCGGACCATCAAGTGAATATATTTTTTTATCAAAATTAGCGTAAGTTTCTACTGACTCAAATCCACAATCTATTAATATGGGAAGTAATTGTTTTTTTGTAATTGGATATAACTCTATACTATTTGAGAATTCTTCACCACTTGTATTTAATGTTACAGTAAATAGTACCTTTTTTCTCACGATTGCATAATCTCGTTTGAATGAGAAATGTTCTTTCGTAATTACTGGAAATATGAAATTTTTTTGATTTAATACTTTTTCATAGTTTACAATTTGAACTATGAACTTTCCATTTTTCTTAAGTTTTTTAAAAGAACGTTGAATGAAATCAGTAATTTCCTGTACATTGTCCAAATGAACCAACGTATTTCCAATACAATAAATACCATCAAATATCCCAGGCACATCGTCTATTTGCTGCATTCTAAGTGTATTTACAAAAAGTCTTCCCTTATGGGTTATAGCCTTCTCAGAAATTTTATCAGCCATTTTCTTCTCTGGTTCCATCGCAGTTACAATCATTCCTTTTTCAACTAATGCATTAGCCACATTCCCTGTTGCCGCACCTACATCAATTACGGAGTCCCCCTCTTGTAAATATGAAGCAATAAAATTCAATTGTTTTTCATTTTCTGGAAAAATTTCATCATAATACGGCATTAATTTTTGGTAAAAAGTCATTATTTATACATTCCTTTCTACATCCAGGATTGGAGAAAACATTAATACAACAATTAATCTAAACGAATTAATATATGAATATAATATAAACAATATGAATCATTATTAGTCTTTACGAGACAAAATATTTAAATACTATTATTGTTGTAATAAAAACGTAAATAGCATTTATACTCTCTAAAATCCCCACTTTTAAGATTGAAATATTTCTTCCATACAGTACTATAGACCGTATCAAACTTGGGATAAAAATAATGGTAATCGTTGGTGATAAAATAAGCGTAACAATCACAAGTAATAAATGGTACCACCATGACAGAATGCGATACGTTGGATTCTTTTTTTCACGTATCATTGTTTTTACATAAAACGTACTTCCTATAAAATATAAAAATGTTATAGTCGCTATTATCAATATATTTTTATCGACTGTTTTCATTGTGAAGTAATAACTTATAATGCCCCCTATACAAAACAAAAGAATTGCACATACATCATTTAATAAAGCTCGTTCATTTTTTTTGCTAGAAAAATAAATGTTTATACAAAAAAACGGGAGCATAATAATAGAAAAGTAAACTATACGCCATTCATAACTAAGAGCAATAGCTGTACATATACAAGCCTCACCAAAGTAAAGAAAAAAATAATATAAATAATACTTCTTTCGCGGCTGTTTTACATACATTAATAAGGGATATGTAGCTAAATACACAAAAAACCACGCTAAAAAAAGAGGTATATGATACCATGTCCATTTGCCAGTTAAAATACCTAAAACAAATGGAATAAGCAGCATTCCCCAGGCTCCATGCTGCTTTGGAATAATTAACTTCATTCTTCCACACCTCACATTTAATTTTTTATCAAAATGTTACGTAAGAATGATAATAAGTAGCATATATATCATTAAATTTATAGATAAAAAACTTTACCAGTGAGAGAATCCCCCCACTGGTAATCATACTCCACCAATTTAGGGAATACCCATCCCAAATAGTAAAATATAATGAATTTCTCATACTCACTCTTCTCTTATAAGATAAACTATGTTTTTAAAAAATACTGTGAGTGAAATCACTGCATTTTATTTTTATACCTTTTATTTCATAAAATATAACATTGTTCAGTGTGTTTTTACTCTCTATTGATATCCTCACTCTTTGAATCTAAAACAAAAGAATTTTTATCTATAAATAATTGAATCATTCTATATCTTTTTATTTTTTATGAGCAAGGTAATACGATAAACTTCTAGATTTAATCTCTTCTAAACAGAAAAGATTACATACTTCATTTATTAGTACCATTGCAGAAAAGAACTGTATATAGTATTATTTACCGATGTTATATACTACATATTGAGATGGAGTGAATTTGATGAACAACTCAGACAATGTAAAACAGCAAAAAAATACTTTATGGACAACTTTTGATAAAATTATAAACAGTTACGATCAAGACTTAATGCAAGAAAATGCAAATGTTGATGGTCGATCTCCAATGGGAATGATGGGAACATTTGCATCAGAGAGCGCAAAACTTTATGTAAGGGAACATTTGCTTTCTAAACAAGTAAAAGAAGCTATTAATCAAAATATTTTATACCCACACGATTTAGATTTTTATGCAACAGGAACAACCACGTGTTCACAAATCCCTTTAGCACAATTGCTGAAAAAAGGGTTCCACACTGGACACGGCCATATGAGACAACCACAAGATATTAAAAGTGCATTAGCACTCTCGTCTATTATTCTTCAAGCTAATCAAAATATGCAGCATGGTGGGCAATCTCTTGCCATGTTTGATATAGATTTAGCACCCTATGTGAGGAAAACATTTGAAAAAAACAAGAAAAAGTTAAAAGACTATCCACTAACAAAAGAACAAATTGAAGTGTTTGCATGGAAAGAAACAGAAAACGATACATATCAAGCATGTGAAGCATTTATTCATAATTCCAATAGTATGCATAGCCGTGGTGGTGGACAAGTTCCGTTTATTTCAATTAATTACGGAACAGATACATCAAAGGAAGGACGGTTATTAATTAAACAATTACTACAGGCAACACAAGCGGGATTAGGAAAAAGCGAAACGCCTATTTTCCCCATTCAAATTTTCAAGTTAAAAAAAGGTGTAAATTTTGAAGAAAAAGATCCAAATTATGATTTATTTGAACTTGCATTAGAAACAACAGCAAAGCGATTGTTCCCTAACTTTTCATTTTTAGATGCGCCATTTAATGCAGCGTATTATAATGGGCACCCAGAAAGTGAAGTATGTTATATGGGTTGTCGTACTCGTGTGATGTCTAATATTCATGGTGAGGAGACAGCAATTGGCAGAGGAAATCTATCATTTACCTCTATTAATCTAGTAAAATTAGCTTTAATAAATGATTCAAAAGAGGGATTTTTTAAATCGTTAAATCATTATATCAAACTTGGCATTCGTCAATTGCTAGAAAGATATTCATATCAATGTACAAAAAAGGCAAGAGATTTTCAATTCCTATATTCACAAGGGATTTGGCGCAATGGAGAAAAACTACAACCAGAAGACTCAGTTACTGAGATTTTAAAGCAAGGAACATTGAGTCTTGGTTTTATTGGACTTGCGGAATGCCTGGTTGCCTTAACAGGAAAACACCATGGGGAAGATAAAGATTCATGGCAACTTGGAAAAGAAATTGTTACCTTTATGAGAAATAAGATGGACCAAGCAACAGAAGAGCATTGCTTGAATTTCACCTTAATTGCAACTCCTGCCGAGGGACTATCAGGGAAGTTCATCAAAAAGGATCGTGCTGAGTTTGGAACTATTACAGGTGTAACCGATCATGATTACTATACAAATTCATTTCATATTCCAGTTTATTATCCTATTCAAGCAATTAATAAAATACGTTTAGAAGGACCGTTTCATGCTCTTTGCAACGGTGGTCATATTACGTATATTGAACTAGATGGGGCGGCAGCACATAATCTAATGGCTTTAAAACAAATTGTTCAAGCAATGGCACAGTATGAAGTAGGATATGGTTCAATTAATCATCCGGTGGATCGTTGTAAATGTTGTGACTATAATGGAGTTATTGAAAATGAATGCCCCAGCTGTGGAAATATAGAAGACCATTATATTGAAAGAATTCGCCGTATTACTGGATATCTTGTGGGGGACATGTCAAAATGGAACAATGCAAAGCGTAGTGAAGAAGCAGATCGTGTGAAACATAAATGAAGGTAATGAATATTATTCATGATAGTGTAGTAGATGGTGAAGGGCTACGGACAGTTGTGTTTTTTGCCGGTTGTCCGCATCATTGTTTAGGTTGCCATAACCCAAAATCATGGAATCTTTATAATGGTACCGAGATGAGTGTGAAAGAAATTATAAAAGAAATTTCCAAAAATCCTCTCACTGATGTAACATTTTCAGGGGGTGACCCATTTTTTCAAGCTATCGAGGTCAAAGAAGTTGCAAAGGCTGTAAAAAGTTTAAACAAAAATCTTTGGATTTACACTGGCTATACACTAGAAGAGATACAAAACTCACAAAACAAAGATATGATTGAGCTGTTACATTATGGAGATGTTTTAGTTGATGGAAGATTTGAAATCCAAAAAAGAGATTTGACTCTTCCATTTCGCGGAAGCTCAAATCAACGTATTATACGCCTAAAATAAGTATAATTCCCTTGCTTTTTTTCAATTATTAGTCATCACTAACCCAGTATTTATGAGCAGAAAGTATCTGCTCATAAATACTGGAAATATACAATAAAAAAATTTATAAAACAGGTTAAAAAAAGAGACATGCTCAATTCTTACACTTTTTCCGCAATACTTTTGGAACATATATACAAAAGGGTTCGCTTTCCATGTAATCCCCCGTCATCGCAAATGCCCTAGAACGAGATCCCCCACAAACATATCGAAACTCACAAACACCGCATTTTCCTTTATAATTGTCTGGATTACGAAGACTTTGAAAAACAGGAGAGTTTCGATAAATTTCAGCTATCGGTGTTGATTTAATATTTCCGGTTTTAATCGGCAATAGCCCACTTGGGTATACATCTCCAATATGAGAAATAAATACAACTCCATTTCCATCATTCACTCCTTTTGGAGCGCGTCCAAATCCATTAATTCCGTCCGTCATCCCTTCCATCAGCACATCTCTATATTGAATAATTTGATCTATTTTTTTAATTTCCTTCATTTTTTCTTGAAGAACAACGCGTCTATAGTGCTGAGCAGCTGTGGTTTTTATATCAAAAGAAACAGTTCTGCTTAGCTGGTATAGCCAGCGGAACACTCTTTCATGTTGAATTGGTGAAATCATATCTTTCTCTTTACCACGTCCTGTTGGGACTAAGAAAAATACACTCCACAACACACAACCTAATTCTTCTACCAAATTTGCCATATCTTTAAGTACGCTCAAATTATAATTAGAAACAACTGTATTAATTTGAATAGGGATTTTTAATTTATTTAAATGATGAATTGCATCCATTGTTAATTTAAATGACCCCTCTGTTCCTCTAAAATGATCGTGTACTTCAGCTGTTGGTCCATCTACACTAAATGCCCATCTAGCAATCCCAACATCTTTTGCTTTTTTAATCGCTTCTTTAGTAACCTTTGGAGTAGCACTGGGTGTCATGGAAACCCGAATACCTTTCTTCACCGCGTATTCAGCAATATCATATATATCCGAACGCATTAATGGATCCCCACCAGTAAAAACCAGCATCGGATTATCCATTTCATATATATCATCAATTAGTTTTTTTCCTTCTTCTAATGTTAACTCAAAAGGATCGCGATAATGCTGAGCTTCAGCACGACAATGTAGACATTTTAATTCGCATGCTCTTGTTAACTCCCATATTACAATAAATGGGTTTTTATTATAATCACGATTTATCAAAAAGAAAGCCTCCCATCAACTTACATACTATATTGTAAAATTATATGTGCATTTTTGTTGTGAGATTTATCACGCATAAGTTTTTAGCATTAAAAAAATCCCTCCTAAAATAGATGAAATTAAGATAAAAAAGCACTCTCCTATTTATAGGGGAGTGCTTTTTATTTTAAATATATCTTAAATATTTATATTTTATTGCTTTTTTATATAAATTTGATTTACTTATTATTTCTATTAGATTTCATCAAATCATTTAGTAATAAATCTAATTCTCTACTATAACAAATTACCTTTTCATGAGTGAATCCATACTGCTTAACAAGCGATATTAATTCTTCTTTTTTTTCAATTACTTGATTTAACTTCTTATAATTAGACATAGTTTTTGTACAATCCCGTCTTACCTACATACAGGTCATCTAGGCAGCATTTTTGTTAGATGCTCTATTTAGAACACAGCTCTTTATAATATTTATTTCCCCTTAACACCCATATACAATATATTTACAAATATCAAATACAAAATCTATGAACTAAAAAAGTTATACCTACTTAACTTATTACACACCTTTATATGCTTGTTTATATACTTCTTTTAATTCTGAAATCAATGGAAGTTTCGGATTTGCTGGTGTACATTGATCTTCAAATGCTCTTTCCGATAAGACATCCAAAACATTGTCAAATGCTTCTTGTTTTACTCCTTGTCCTGCAATACTCATATTAATATTTAATTCTTTTCCAAGGCTGATAATTGCTTGCACAAGAGATTCTACCCCTTCTTCCACTGTACTTGCAGATAGCCCCAATGTTCTTGCAATATATGCATAACGTTCATCTGCCACAAAATGCTCATATTTTGGGAACAATGCATGTTTTCTCGGCTTAATTGCATTATAGCGAATTACATGCGGCATTAAGATTGCGTTAGCGCGTCCATGTGGAATGTGAAATTCTGGTCCAAGCTTATGCGCCAAACTATGATTAATACCAAGAAATGCATTTGCAAAAGCCATACCTGCAATTGCAGAAGCATTATGCATTTTCTCACGTGCTTCTTCATCATTTCCATTTTTATATGCTCTCGGTAAATATTTAAATACTAGATCAATGGCTTTTAAGGCTAATCCATCTGTATAGTCATTTGCCATAATAGACACGTATGCTTCAATTGCATGTGTTAACACATCCATTCCAGTGTCTGCTGTTACATGAGGTGGCACTGTCATTACAAACTGTGGATCAATAATCGCTACATCTGGTGTTAATTCATAATCAGCAAGTGGATATTTTATATTATTTTTTTTATCTGTAATAACCGCGAATGGTGTCACTTCTGACCCTGTTCCTGATGTTGTTGGAATCGCAACAAATTGTGCTTTTTGCCCTAGTGTTGGAAATTTACATGTACGTTTTCTAATATCTAAAAACTTTTGTTTGATTCCAAAGAATTTTGTTTCTGGATATTCATAAAATAGCCACATTCCTTTTGCTGCATCCATTGCTGAACCTCCGCCCAATGCAATAATTACATCAGGTTTGAAGCTTCTCATCATCTCAGCACCCTTGAATACTGTTTCATCTGATGGATCTGGTTCTACCTCTGAGAAAACACCTACTTTTACATCATTTAAATGCTGTTGTAAGTAATGTGTAACTGTGTCCACATATCCCAGTTCTACCATTCCTGGATCCGTTACAATGAATGCTCGTGAAATGTTTGGCATCTTAGCTAAATATTGTGTCGCATGTTTTTCAAAAAAAACCTTAGGTGGTAATTTGAACCATTGCATATTATTTTTTCTATTCGCCAAACGCTTTACATTTATTAAATGTGTAGCTGTTACGTTTTGAGAAACAGAATTTTTACCGTATGATCCACACCCTAATGTTAAAGATGGAATAAATGCGTTATATATATCACCAATCCCACCTTGTGCTGACGGTGAATTTACTATAAGGCGACAAGCTTTCATTCTTAAACCAAATTGTTTTTGTACTTCTTTATTTGTAGAATGAATAACCGCTGAATGCCCTAAGCCACCTAAATTTAACATTTCTTCACAGTATTTAAATCCTTCTTCTTGTGAATTTGCTTTGATACAAGCTAATACTGGGCTCAATTTTTCACGTGATAGTGGATATTTTGCACCCACTCCCTTAATTTCAGCTACAAGTATTTTTGTATCTTCTGGTACCTTAATGCCTACTAATGATGCAATATAATGTGCTGATTTCCCAACGATATCACTATTTACTGCACATGTATTTTCATTAATAACAAGCTTCTCTAGTTTTATTCTCTCTTCTTCGGTAACAAAATAACAATTGTTGTCTTGCATTTCTTTTTTTACACCATTATAGATTTCTTTATCTACAATGATTGCCTGCTCAGAAGCACAAATCATACCATTATCAAATGTTTTTGATAAAATTAAATCATTTACAGCTCGTTTTACATGAGCTGATTTCTCTAAATAACAAGGTACATTCCCAGGTCCTACTCCTAAGGCCGGTTTCCCTGTAGAATATGCTGATTTCACCATTCCAGCACCTCCGGTTGCAAGAACAAGTGCAACCCCCTCATGGTTCATTAATCTTTTTGTTGCCTCAACAGAAGGTTTTTCGACCCATTGAATACAATTTTTCGGTGCCCCTGCCTTAATTGCAGCATCTCTTAAAATTTTAGCCGCTGCAACAGAGCATTGCTGAGCAGATGGATGAAAAGCGAAAATAATTGGATTTCGTGTTTTCATTGCAATAATTGCTTTAAACATAGTAGTTGAAGTAGGATTCGTTACTGGTGTCACACCAGCAACTACACCTACTGGTTCGGCAATTTCAATGACTTCTTCATGTGGATCTTCATGAATAATTCCTACAGTTTTATCTTTTTTTATGCTATGCCAAATATATTCAGTCGCAAATATATTTTTTGTACATTTATCCTCATACACACCTCGACCAGTTTCCTCAACTGCCATTTTTGCTAATGGCATATGTTGATCTAATCCAGATAGTGCCATTTCATGAACAATATGATCTACTTGCTCTTGCGTATAAGATTCTAGTGCTTTTAGTGCTTCTTTTCCATTTTCAACTAAAGTATTAACAACTTCTTGTACATCATTTTCATCTTTAATTACTACGTTGACCATTGCTTGTACTTCTTTTTCATCCGTCTTGTTTGTCATATTAAAGCCTCCAGATCACTATAAAAATAGATTTAAAATGTTGGAACTTATTGTTTTCATCTTGCCTATTAATTAAAAGCTTAAATCATGTGAAGTATTTCACAAATAATGATGTGAAATTTTCAACTACTCCTACTATACATGAAATGACTATTTTTTATTGTGTATTTTTTGTGAAGCATTTCACAAATATTTATAATAATTCTAATCAATAATTACTTATTTACACCATCGATATATACAATTACATTCTCAGTTGTATTATTTCTCAATTCAATGTACACCTGAGCATTAAAATACAATATTTGTTGATGCCTTAATATCTCAATTTCATTATCAATTATAACCATTGTTTCACCGAAAACTGCATATATACATATATCCTTCTTCAAATATTTTGGTATGACAACATTACCTGACGGATTAATGAAAAAAAATGATGGAAATGTATTTTCAGTTTTATTAATAATTGTTTTGAATACATCATCATTTAATCCCATAGGTGTTACATTTTTTAGTTGCATAAATATCACTCCTATTCATGTATAAAAAATTTAATAAAGTATAATAAATTTATACTCTATTTTTATAAACTTATAGCGAGGATCTCGACTTTGCCTATAAGTTTATAACTATTAATTTCCTAAAGCAACAGTAATTCATTCCTTGTAAAGGACTATTAATTTGTTATAGTATGTAAATCTCTTTGTTGTGATAACTCTACTAAAGAAGACACTTAACACTTATATGTAATTTATCTAGTAGTATTTTATTTGTATAGTAGTTAGAACTTTTTATTAATAAATTTTGAAAACATTAGTATATATAATATAAATTATTTTTTTATTTAAAAATATTTTGTTTGTCCCCATCCTCTCTAAAATATTCCCCCTTTTCTTAAAATCTTATATAAATATATATCTTATATATATTAAAAATATAAAGATAAAACTTTTATAGGTTCATAAAATATAGAATAAAGCTTGCTATGACAATGTTTTTAACATGCCCTACTGTAAAAAATCATAAATGGTATGTAATGGGAGTGTGAAAATAGACTTTGTTGTATCATCCTTTCTACATAAAATCATAAAATAATACCACTATACCTACATAAAAAACGAATAAAAATAATTCAGTAATAAGTATATTTATTCATTCATAAATAAGAAGAAATTCCCGATATTTGTCCCCAATTTGCAGTCATTTGTACACAATCTACACACAATGATCATTATTTAATCCACTTAATTCAGTTATTCATATTTAATCACATAAAACTTGATGAATTTTAGTAGATTTACTTATAGAACCCTTATATAGCAACAATAGTATGATATTTTTATTCACAAATGATACTTTTTATAAACATATCCACTAAAAATTTAATTTTTCTTATGATTTTATGTAGAGTAAAATCTTTATTTATATAGGTATTGGATGCCTTTTCAAGTTACTATTGTGGAAATTAAGAATGATGAATAATTTTTATTGTATAGAAGTGCATAAAAAAAGATTCTATTTTCAATAGAATCTTTTAAAAAAGTATATAAATGTATCTAATAGAAAGGCTTTGAATGATAGAGCCAACACGAATAGCCCTCTACTTTGATTTTTTTTCAAAAATAGAGAGCTGAAAATGATTACATTTCTTCCATTACTTTTAATACCTGTTCAGTTGATGTTACTTGAATCCCAGCACGTATCAGCTGTTCCAACGCACGTATAAAGGTAATTAAATTTATGCTACCAGGTACTTCAATTACCCTTAGCTTTTCTTTTGGTAATTTATCTATCTTTTCAATGAACAATTCACGTACATCACTAGGAATAAAGCGTTCTTTATGTCCTTTTATTTTTAGAAGTTCACGCATTTCTATTTCTAAAGCCATATAAGCATTTAGATTTGCACCTTGTTCATAAGCGTATTTTCTAAATAATGTTTCTTCTTGATATCTTAGATAATTACGATGGTAAGACTCCTCTGTAACAGGTACAGCAAATTTGTTCTTTAATAACTCAAATGTTTTACGGAACAGCTTCTTGATGCTTCGGCGAGAGTACATAGAGAAATGCAATCCGAAATCAAATATAGCTTGTTCTTTTTGTTTTGCTGGTACATGCTGTGTAATAAGAGGATAAATCCCTTCTTTAGCTGCAGTATCAAGAATATGATACTGTGATGTTTGATTTAATAATTTTTTCAGTGTATACACTAACTTACTTGGATATTTTTCAGTGCGATCAATCATGTCACGCAAACTATGTATTACACTACGAATTTGTCGATGACAGGTATTTTTAAGTACATGAATAAATTTATTCATGTCTCGTGTAAATTCCCCAATATGCATTTCTTGTAGTGTAGATTCAATAAATCGGGCTTTACGGGCATACGTAACCTTTGGAGTAAAAGGATCACGATACTGTAGTTCGCCTGATTCTTTTCCACATAAGAAGTCTGAATGAATAGATAAAAATAAAGTCGTGTATTTTTTCTTGTTTTGAACCCCTTTTTGTAGTTTACAGATTTTGAATAGTGGAGTTCCTGTACAAGGCAATACAGTCGTTAGTTCTTTCATAACTGCACGAATTTGATGTGGATACTTCTTATGTAGAAAGCGGTACATCCCACCAAAGTGAGTCTTATTACCTCTTTCATCCTGTTTGTCTAAAGAACGTTTTAATGTAGTTTCTCTATGCTGTTGCATAGCAATATCTAAGAATAGCTTCTTAGATGCTACTGAAAGTTCAAAGAAAGCTTTTGTAAAGACTACAGGACTAATGTAAACATAAGGATTTGCTTTTTCTGTTTCTTCATTCATAAAATGAGTTATTTTAATTGTGTATCGACTATCTAATTCATTTTCAATTGTAATAATGTTATGTAGGCTTAATTTTTTTAATGCAATATAGAATTGAGAATGCTGTATACATGCCAATTCTTCTTTGTATTGCTTATAGTCTTCCCAAAGCATATGTACTGTTACGTTTGGAATAATACCATTCGTATAGCATTTTTTATGTAGGTAAAGAAATACTTCAAGATCTGCATTTGTAATACCGTACAATTTATGTTTTCTTCCCATTGTCTTTGAAATAGTATGACGTGAAAAAGATGGCTTCGCTTGTGCAACAAATCCATCGATATCCGCAATACGTTCTTCATACGACATTTGATTAATAATATCTTCAAGGTATGTATCTTTATAGCTATAGTATTTTCCTTCCAATGCATCAACAAGTGCTTGCCAAGATTTTAATGTAACTATAACCGCATTAGTAGATTGTCCATCTAGACTACGTTGATTACGAATAACAAATGATTTGCTCATCTTTTTCACCTCCTATACAAATTAAAATATACATATCCGTACAATATAAAATATACCGATTTTAATTATAGCAAATCAAAATTTGATGAAATGGGCCCCTTTAAGAGCCAACATGAAAAAATGAAATGTACGTTAATCCCTTTCATATCAAGGGGTTTCGGGTTTTGTCCTATTTTTTTTATGGACATGATATCACTATGGATTTTCATGTTCCGAATAAATAAGAAAATGAGTTGTAAAATGCTAATAAACGTTGTTCTAATAGGGTTGGAAGCTTATTTTCACAAAAATATAAGGGACATCATAGGGCTGTGGATTTTCATATTTCTACTTATTATAATTCATATGAAAATCGTCAATAAACATTGATATTAAAGGGATTTATATGAAATTTGGTATTTATAAAAGGAACGTGATACCGCTATGAATGATTCATCTTTTTAGATAGAAAGGGACATGATACCGCTATAAATTTTCATGTTTTATAATTCCCTGAAATTTGAGAAGATGTTGTATAAATGTATGGTATATAAGGGGTCTGGGAGGATTTATGAAACAAGAAAGGGACATGATACCGCTATAAATTTTCTTGTTTCATACCTTGAATATAGAAGAAACCCTTTTGTATCAAGGGTAAAAAAGATTATGAAAAAAATATATAGTTTAATTTCATGAAACATTTAAGACAGGATTTTTTCATGTTTTAGTCAAAAGGGACATGATACCGCTATAAATTTTCACTTTGTATGCAAACTTCAATGAGTATTACCATATATACAAGGGCAATTTTTAAACATGAATAACCTAGCTTTTTCATGTTTAATCAAAAGGGACATGATATCGCAAAAGAATTTCATGTTTCAGCTAATTCCTTGAAAAATATTAGGTTTCTTATAACGTCTTACCTTTTCCAAATGGATACAGTCTTGTATAATCAGTAAAAGAAGTGGTTATAAGCATACGTGCTAGATTATCACTAAAGGATGGTTGGATAGAACTTACTGTATTCTTTTTTATTTTCATGAATAGGAACATCATAAGGCTATATAGATTTAAGTTTAAATCATTCTCAATTGTAAATTAAATAAGGAGAAGGATGTATATGGATAATGTTCTACAATTGTTTAAAGATGCATTAGTAATATCAGCACCTATCTATAAACATAATGAACAATTGTGGTATAAATGGAATGCTTATTACTTAGAAGTTAAAGAAGATACTAGTAGGATCGTAACTTCGGACTATTTTTCCCCATCATTTTCAATGCTTGTACAGTGGCTTGAACAGCAACAAAAAAAGGGAATCTCCTCTTTGGAAATATTCACTAACATAGAAGCTTACCAAATTGAAATTGATGTGGCGATAGGATTATTTGTGGAGCAAGAGTTTTCAAGAGCTAACAATGAAACTGTGCAGGAACCAAAAGAATCTAATACAAGTTTAGAGAACGAGAATTACTATGAAGTGAATAATTCTGCGGTTTATTATAAATTAAGAGATGGCATAGCAAAGAATCAATTTGAAGAAGATGAAAATACAAAGTTGAAATCTTATCCAATTGAAACGAAAGATAGTAGTGGAGTTGCACAACTATCTTCACATAAAGATGAAGATTTAAGATTAATAAATATTGAAGAAGCTGCTCGTTGGAATACATTGGTTGATGGTGTAATGAGTAATATGGATGATTTAACTGCTGACTGTTTAGATGCAATTACTATTCAGTGGTTAAAAGAGGCAAAGTCTCCTGATGAATTCATAGATTTTTCATATAATCAGGTATTAGAAATGTGTAGCATACCTAAAGCAAAGGCTAATAACACAGAATATTATCGAGCAGAAGATAAAATAAAGGTTGCCAAACGTATTGCTGCCTTAGCAAGTATTTTTATCTATTTAAATGATGATAATGAGGTAGTTGTATTAAATGATCGAGCTGAAGCAGGTAAACATTATGAAGTAAAGCGAGAAGTTATAAAGAGGCTTTTTGTATTAGATTCTGTGGTACTCTGGAGAGATACTAACACTAACGAATATATGGGGATAGAATCTTGCAGGATTAAGCCAGGGAGCTTCTTATCAAGTTATTTATATGGTTCTAGTAGTACAACGGCACTATTATCAAAAAAAGCGTTAGAATATAATAGTTATAGACATAAATATCATAAGAGATTGATTCGTTATTTAACTTGGCAATGGAGAATTCGTCAAATGTTCTCTAGTTTAAAAAGGCCTTACTCTATAGGAGGAGATAAGGGATTACTGGCTGTCATGGGTATAAATCAAAATCAAAAGCCAAATCGTATTCGTGAACAGTTAGAAAATGTTCTTATTGATTTAGAGAAGGAAAAGGTAATATCACATTGGGAGTACAGTGAAGATTTAAAAGAGGAAATGTTAACAAAGAAGAATTGGTTTAAGAACTATTATGCTCAGTTAGGTATAATAATTTTACCGCCGAAAGAATTAATGAATTCAATAGAAAAAATAGCGAAGAAAAAAACAGTAGAGATCATACAAGAAGAGTCTCCAGTGAAAATAGAAAATAACACTTTAGATGTGGATGATTATGAAAATTCAATTAGAGAAAAAATATCATTCTTCCATATGAATAAAAATATTACAATGCGAGAACTTTCAAAAGAAATAGGTATATCACAACCTACCCTTTCTAGGTTTTATAATAAGAAAACAAAACGCCTTTCAGGCACGGCTAAAGATAAATTAAATCAGTGGTATAAAAGACAAATTATTATTGATAAGATGTAGAAAAACTTAAATCCATGATAAAAAAGAGTCCCTAAAATAGGGACTCTTTTTTATCATGGATTTATAACGTTAGTTACCAAATAAATTGGCTGTATCCAGGTCTTCATATTCATCTTTAAGTACCGCTTTTTCAGCTGTTGATTCATTTTCTATATGTGTATCTTTAGAAGTAGAATTTTTTTCATTAGATGAGATTATTCTATTTGAATCGGCTACCTCTTCTTCATTTGCTTGGCTTTCTTTTTGAATAGTAAGGTTTGAATTATTTAAAAGTATACGCTTAACATCATTTAAAAAGTCTTTATCTTGAAGTAAAATTTCTTTTTGCATTTGTTGCTGTATCTTATAATCAGCCACGTCTTGTAATCCGTGTTTATCAATAAAATAGCAAACAAGTTTATACAAAGAATCGGCTATATTGCTTTGTGACTCGAACCATTTAAAGAATTCTTCATTCTCAATCTTCTTGAGGTTCCAGAAGAAGGATTCTCTTTTTTTGTCGGACATACTATTTCACCTTTTTTCGAGAAAGAATTTTCTTGATAATTTGCATCCCCTTAGCATTCATATCTACAGCGTATTTCTCTGGAATCCACAATAAGTACATTCCAACTCGCTCACAATACTCTAATAATTGATTATATAATTCATCTTTAAAAGTAATACTTCCCCCACCATACACACATAAAACTTCAGCTTCACTGGCTGTATTGTTTACATATTTTTCATCTGTATCTTCTAGGATTAGTTCAGCTTGTTCCACTTTTGTAATATTAAAGTGGGTTGTTGCCTCTTCATGGTATTTATGATCTATATCTTGAAGAATCTGAGAGAATTGTTGGCGTTTAATGTTTGTGCCACGTTCTTGATTTAATAATTTTACAGCTTCTTCTGTAGCATGACCGACACCACGTCTTTCACCGCTACAAGCATCAATTACAGGGTTCACGCCAACTGTATAGATATACTCAGTTGTTCCATCCCCAATATCAGAATGTAAAATCTTTTTGTTTTTAAAGAAGGAGCCGTCAATTTTTTTGATTTCAAGTTTTTTTGCATATAGTTTAGTGAAATCAGTAAACATCTCCTCTTCCCCTTCAAGAATTGCAAATAACGGAGGAACACCCTCTTGTGTAATGTTTGCACTATTAAATGTTAAGCTAACCGTTACCTGCTCTTCTCCTACATAAACCACTACAACATGATTTGAATTAGTAAAACGTTGTTCTAAATGTTTAGCGTTTACGGGTGTCCATTGGCTTGCTGGGATAGCTGAAATAAGGTCAACAGTCACATTGATTGATTGTGGCAGTTGTTCTGTTCGTTCCCATTCAAGTTGAACTGATTTGTTTGCGATTAATCCTAGCATATTAATTAGTGGTAAATCATCATTGTATTTTTGACCGACTTTAATGTTCATGTTTTTAGGGTTTTTACCTGTTAACATCGCACGATTTCCAATGAAATACATCCCGGATCTTCGAATTGATTTACTAGCAATATTCACGAACATATTATCTACTAAATTAACTACGTTTTTTTGGATGTTTGTCTCTGTAACATTAGGCATTGAGTAAACACTTTGATATACATTTTTCATTTTTATGTATTCACCATTGATGTAACCTTTAAATGAATCGTTCCCAATATCACCTTCTATGTCTATATGAAGAGTTTTGCCTTTTAAACTTGCCATTATACATCACCTCTATGAAATTTATTTCTAATTTATATCTAATAAATATATTATAACCTATAAAACCTTTGACAACAAGGGTTTTATAAGGTTTATGAATAATAAATATAATTAAAATATAAAACAGATATAAAATAAATATAAATTAGATACTAAATCGAGATGGGTTGGGTTATTTCGGGATATTTCTGATCTTTTTCATTTTCAGAAATATATTAGATATCTTTTAGATATCTATAAAATATAAAAGGCGTTATTGGTGGGAGGAATACGTTTGTCGAAGATGCCTTTTAAAATATCAGGTTGTTTCTATGGTTTACGGATAGACTATTGATGATATATTTTGGGAATCCAAGGGATATCTAGTGGAATGAGGTATACATTTTAATCAGGAGGAAGAAAATTAGAATGCAAATAAGATTAATTACGAATACGACTTATACATACTTGAATAGTTAAAATGGTTAGCCGAATAAACGTTATAAAGGTGTTATTTCGGTGTTTGATATTATGTGAACGCTAGGCGTTATCAATGCGTTAACCCCCTTTATATCAACGATTTCAATGTTTTTTATAAACAAATAGCTGATAAAAGGAATGAGATTGGAAGATTAGATGTTTTTTGGTGTAGTAATGCATTGAAAGACGGTTTTAAACTGAAATCTTTATTATATAAGTTTGTTTTTAGCTATTTTGATGATAACTATAACTAAAAGACTAAAAAAGTAGTATGCAAATTAACCCTCTACATATCAAGTTACAATATGTATTTTTGTTGTATATGTTCTATTTGTATCTGCAGCACTCTTTTAAAAGAATAGAGAATCTATGAAATTTGATTTGAATATAAAAATTGAACAGGATTAATTACAGATTCATATATTTGCTAAACAAACGTTATTATGGTGTTTATCTGGCGAACTTAGCAGATGAACACTAGGCGTTTTTAAAGCGTTAAACATTGTAATAGCAACATTTAAAGGTGGTTTTAAAGAGGAAATGGTTTACGTAATGATAAAACCTATAAATTTATTTTTCGAGCTCAATAATAAAAAAAGTAGTCTGTATAGGCTGTAAAGAATTTCAATTGAAGTATTTCTATATAAAAAATCACATAGATATCAAAGTAGTCTCTACATACATACTTAGATCATAGTGGCGATATAAAGCTATGTTGAAAAGGTGTTTTTTTAGGAGATCCATTGGTAACATACTAAAAAAAATAAAACTTCTTTCTGAAGCAACTAATATAATATGATTTAGGATTGGGTATATATCTAGGCTGTTGATTGGTTTGCATACTTTTACTGTTTATAGTAGGAATGTTGTAATTGATTCTCCGTGAACGCATAGCGTTCACGGAGAATCGCAGGAATGCTGGCTTAAAGTTTAAAAGTAAGATGTTTAAATAGATAATGAATAACCTTTATTGCTCTTGTTTTATTTTTGAAATTTACTCTAAATTTTTATGGTAAGACATCAAATTTTTTAACCAGAATTATCTATTTAAGTTTCTTAAGTTACATTAAATACAATAGTTTTATTATATGAACGTTTTAGAAGTGTTATTTAGGCGTTGTTATTTTGTAATAGGGCCTACTTGAATCAATTTTTAGTTGCATATTTACATATTAATTAATTCGATGTTTTTGATGGATAGACCAGAAGCTTTGGTAAAGAGATAATATGAGTGTAATTTAAAAGAATCTTCTTTTTTATATAAGGAGATTCAAGATAGAAATCTTAGTCCGGAGAGAAGTACGATGGATATAAGCATATGTTTTTTGAAATGAATGACTCTAGTCCAAACAAAATAAAATTCTACAAAAGAACGGAAATATGGTTATAATAGGTGATTAAACAAAAATATCTATAATCTATAGTGGAACGCTGTTTGCAAAGCCTATGAATTAGTACGACTGTTAGATGATACATAAAAGAATTAATGAAAATTGGTACTTCTGTTGAGAATGATGTGGGATTAGGAATTAAAGAAGTTTTTTTGTTTATAAAAAAGCTAAATTTGTTCTAACAGTAGAAACTAGCTAATAAAAACAAAACGTATTCTTTTCAGAAGAACGAATGATACTTTGAACTGGCATATGTAGTCTAAAGAAGGCAATAATTTTTTGATGTATCTTAGATATAATTTCAATAACGTTGGAGTCGAAGGCAAAATGTAATGAGGAGAAAGTTATAGTTGTATCTAATCGCATGCTTTAGGCGATTATTTTAGAGGTTTCACGAATGAATTTTTCATTCTTATGGCTATATTCCATAATAGATATATTAATCAAGGATTAACTAAAAAAATAAATCAATTGATTTCTAGCTTTACAATATAATTATAAAAAAATAGAAAAATTTTATAATGGGATTTATGAGTGTAACGAAAGTTACTATCACACATTGAGGGTTTCATGACCGTTTGTATAACGGTCATGAAACCCTCAGGAAATATTTTTAAAACTACTAACAATTTTTTGTATAGAATGTATTTAATATGAGAATACTATTTATGTGAAACTGTGACCTCTTAACAATATTGCGATCTATTTAATATATGAGATTACTGTTTTATCCTGTTTTTCATAATTTCGTCAAGCATGGGACGATAGTTTACAATTGCAATGAGTTTTCTGCAACCGACATCCTATCTTAAGAATTCATAAAAAGCAATATCTACAATTATATGATAACAAGCCAAGTATTTTGGCTTACGTCAATTGGCATACACCTACCACGTTCACATTTTTGAGGAAATAGTTCTTTGTCAGAGATTGATAAAATTTATGCAATAATTTTGAGAATGCTACTTTTAAGCAACTATGCTTTTAAATGATGTTACCAAATCGAAGACGTTATAAATTTAAATTATTAATCCTAACTATAATCTAGAAAGGTTAAGTCAATATTTTAAGGTATCGGGATTCTTTGAGAATCTAAACGTTATCAAAGTGTTATTTTAGTGTTTATTTCCACGTGAACGCTATCCGTTATTTTACCGACTAATCCTTTAACTACAACGTTAGGAGTTATTTAAAGAGCGTTACACCTAACAGATGTATGAATAAATAAAATAAGTATTCATATGATGTTTTGTTCCATTCATAAATTAGTATTCTGTATATTATTTAATTAATATAATATAATATATTATATTTTTTTATAACTAGTACTAACTGTTATAAAAAATTTTCAACTAAATGAAGTAAAAATAGATCGTATTAAATTCTTTAAACAGGGATCAACTTGCAAGAAGCAAAGCATAATCTTCCAAGGGCGTATTTCAAGAAATCCCCTAATTTTAGCTGTGTTATAGATGTTCATGAGAGTTTCATTCTTATAACACACATTATGATAAAGGTATTAACACAAGTTTAAATCATAAGAACGAAGTATTTTATTTATAAAGTATATGAATTATGAGAATAGCCACCTAACAAATAAGAAATGGAGTGTCTTTTTATTTAGTAATCTTGCGTCTCCAAACATCTTTACAGGCTGTTTGAGGCGCAAGATGTTTAATACTGTAGGAATAAAAAAATGAACGCTTACAAAACGTTAATTTAACGATTTGTAAAACGTGAACGCTATGCGTTCACAAGGAATTCGGTACATTAATATTATACGTTTAGATATATTTATATCTAAACGTATAATGTGGCTTTAGGATAGATATGTCTTATTTAACAGTGTTGATAACGCGTATAAATTAGTAATAATGAACGCTACGATGGTATGGTGCTTTTTTATTATTACAAATCTTAAGATTTATCCTAAGTTAATGTTAAGCTTAATATAACAAATACAATCTGAAAAATTTATTAAAGTAGGCTGGAGATATATGAAGTATCTTTGGAATCCATAAGGCAGGACAAAGAGATAAGTAGTTGTGATTATGCTAAAATCTTTTTTAACTTAAGCGTTATTGAGTGTTTTTTATGTGAACACTACCCGTTTTTTTGGCGTTTACCTCTTTAACATCAATATCCTGAGTTGTTTAAAGGATACAATTTATGCTAAAGCAATATATAAAATCTGATAGGGTGTATCAATTAATAGTCCATAATAAAGCTGTATGTTTCTATGTTGTACTAATTAATGAACGTTATAATAACGACCCTGACTATGCTATATATGTCATAAAGTATTTTAAGCAAGTGGTATGAAATAAAGTAGTTGCTAAATTAAAAATAGTTGATGTTAGTAGACTATGTTCGAAGTATGATTACGGAAACATAGACATTAATTGGCGTGTTCTTCCTGTGGTACATATCTTATTTTATTAGCAAAGTTTTAAATTATAAGAGCGATAAGAATCGTCTAAAAGGCCTAGGAGCTATGTGATAGCGGCCTAACAAATTAAAGAATGGAAAATTTTCTGTGTTTAGTGTTTTGAACTTGAAACGATCTGTAAGAATATTAGATGGCAAGTACTTTAATACAATAAAAAAAACGATATGAGCGCTTACAAAACGTTAATTTAACGTTTTGTAAATAATGAACGCATAGCATTCATTAGAGATTCAGTGCATAAATATAGTAGTTTTCCTTTAAGGACGACATAATGTAACTTTAGTAGTAAAGATATGGCCTTTAATAATAGCGTTTATAACGCATAGGATTTAATAATAATGAATGCTGTGATTGATAACATTTACATGAAAAAATTTAGTCTGGCAAAATGAATTAAAGAAGACTAGAAAAAGCATGGAGTTTCCTATACAGGTTTATTATGTGGTTAAGAAATTAGAGGATTTGTCAATCTTCCCTGAAAATTGACAAAGTAAACACTTAACTAATTTTAGGAAATAGGATTAACATGTTTTTATTAGCGATATAAAGAGTTTTTGGAATCCATAAGAAAGGTCCAATAAGATATGTTAAGAAAAATATATTGTACAACTGAGTACTTAGTATCCTTGAGGTAATGGATACCTAAGTACAGAAGCCAAACGGTTTCTAATTCAGTAGGCTATCCCGATAGTTCTTACGTTTAGCTTCATTTCTAAGATTGAGCGCTGTGTTACGATCTCTATCATGACGTGTGCCACAATAAGGATAATCCTACTCACGAATGTTTAGATTTTTAGCATCTATGTTTTTATAGTTGCAATTGGAACATAATTGACTAGAAGCAAATGTTTTAGATATTACAACTAATTGTTCACTACACCACTTTACTTTATATTTCAACATTGTTTGAAATTGTGACCAAGACATGTCACTAATCGCTTTTATAAGCTTTCTATTTTTGAGCATACCACTGAATTATAAGTATTCTTTACCAATGACATGATGTTTTTTGATGATTTTAGTAGAAAGTTTATATAATTAATCAACCCTTATAATAGCATCATGTATCACAGGCTATTTATTCTAGTTAGGATTAGTAACACAAGTTGTAAAAAACTACACTCTTCGAAATTAAACAAGAAATAACATATCATAGAAATTTTTTTACAAAACTACATATTCGTGTTGTAAGGATGAGCAAAAAAAAAACGGTAGCTACCGCTTTTTTTTTGCTCAATTAGATATATTTGATAAAAAACGTATATCTGATTTAATTTAAATTAAATAAACGTTGAATGAACGTTTTTTTTGTGTTATCTTGCTGTTCTTGGCGATCTTCATTTAATAGTTCAATTGCTTTATCTAGTTTTTCTTGTAATAACTGAATCTGTAGATCTTTGTCTTCTTTTTCTGAACGTTCCTGTAATAACAATTTAATGATATCTTGGTTTTGTTGTACAATTTTATCTTGTTGCTCAAGCATGTGAGAAAATTTTTCTTGAATCATCAAAATATCAGTTTCTGAACGTTTTCTGAGCGTTACTTGAACTTCATTTTCCTCATGAACGCTATCCGTTTTCTGAGCGTTCTCTTCAGTATTTTCCATGCTTCTTGTTGCAGCTTCTTCTAGTTTCCAGTTTTGATTTAAGTATTCTTTCATTTGCTTTAAGATATCTATATCATTCTCATAGTAAATTCGTTGATTACGCTCATTTCTTTCAAATATATATTCCATTTTTTCTAGTTCAATTGACCATCTGCGAAGTGTATTGGTGTTTATATCTAATTGTTTTGCTACTTCTTGTGCAAAATATCCATATTCCAAACTTCACACCTCCATTATTTGTATGTTAGATATTGATTCGTTCTTGAAAAGATCTTTCCTTTAAGAGTAGAAATTTTTATAGGCAGCCATCTAATCATTTGTACTCATATCAGTTTGTTTGTATACATACTTATATATTAAGTCAGTCTATACATCTAGTGTTAATGTTTTTTCAATAATGAACGCTATTCGTTCTAATAGCGTTCATTGTTGGAAGTGAACAAGTATTTATACAACATTAATGTACATAGGAAACTATTTTAAAACTAACTATTAATATTAGAAGTTTGTTGCTGATATAAGAATTTTACTAGATATTTGCAATAGAATCAAAGCTTTCATTAATAGAATTAGCAATTAAGTACGTTTTTTATAGTACATATGCCTAAAAAGCAAATAAAAAGCTTTTTTTATGTGAACGCTATGCGTTAAAGTAGCGTTTTATTATTGTATAGAATCTTGCATAGGTAGTATTTGGATTTTTAAAAGGTGCTGATATTATTTGTTAGGTTGTGAATCTCAAATGAGTTTGTTTTTATATGTGAGAAATAATGAGGGTTATTCGGAGATTAAATGTGTTGTTTAAATATTAAATAGACATAGCTTTAAAAACTCAGTTTTAGGTTTTATGTGTATTAGTATGGGCCAGATTTTTGAATAATATACATCTATAATTTGATATGAAATGTACATAGGAGGGAAGGGGAAATTGATTTAGGTATTTATTAGTGTGACGATCATACTTTAAACTAAAATATATTAAAAGAAAAAATAAATGGAAGAAAGAATTTAATATTATTTTGTTAGATTTAAAGGAATACAATACAATGCAACTATACAATTTTGCATATTAACTGTTCCTTAAGGATAGACAATGAAAGTTTATATATTATGGGTACAATAATATACAAATCCTGCTTCAAAAAAGTAAAAAATGTAATACTATGAATTTCCATCCCTTTAATCTTAGCCTATCAAATAATTGTTAACATGAAAGATTTCCAATAAATGCTTAAAGCAATAGATAATAATATATTGAAGCAAAATATAGACTATGTAGTAGCAGTGGTTCAAGGAATAAAAAAATAAAATTTAATTGTATCTATTCAACTAATAGAAGTACAGTTTATCTAATTAAGTAAAAAATTAGGGAATCTTCTAGTAGTTATCCTAAGTCTCCCTAAAAATCAACAAAAAGAGACAACATACTAGATTTAATAAATCATGTTTAAGAAATTAAAAATTAATAAAAACTTAAAATTGAATTCAGTCATATTTTGTTATATTTACTGTATATTTAGAATACCTCAGTTTTAAGTGTATAACCAATATTAAATGCTATTCTGTCCTAACATTTAATGATGTAAGGTTTTTTATTCAAAGGTTTGTTAGATATCAAATAGTATTCCGGCCTAACAATAAGAAAAAGTGTATAAAGCCTATTAAATCAATAGTTAATAGCAGAATTAGATACCTGTTTAATGCTGTAACTTTGACGTACAAGACTAGGTATCCCTGAAGAGAAAAAACTCTTGTTTATTTTTTAAAGTTTTACAACAAATTTATAGATGAAATAGTATATATAATAATATCTAATTACTTTTAGTTTAATTAAAAGTATGTGGTGTATACAATGACGATAAAATTGTATAAATATAAGAATGATATTGAAAATCCTTACTATATTTTACTTGTTCTTTTATAAACGGCTATTTTACAAGCTCCTTTATAAAATGGATTATTAGTTATAAAATTGTTAAGAGGGGGAACAGAGAATGGATCGAAAAATCAATAAAGTGATGAACAATCTTCTATTTTTAATAAAGCAAGGTCAAGAGAATTAAAGAGTTTATGTTTTGTGATGCTGGGAAACAAGCATAAGTATGTAAAATAAAAGGTATTGATTGGCAAAAGAAAGCAAAGTGCAAAGTCATGAGTGATCATCAGGAAAAGAAATGGGCAGGTTTCTTTCATCTATGTTTTAACATATAAAAAGTTGTAGAGAAAAGGGGTGTGTAGAATGGAAGAAGGTTGTATTTTGTTTTCAGCAAGGGTTTAAAGAATTTCTTATTATGATGGTCTGTTTTTAGTTCATTATGTTTCTTATGTATGGCGAAATCCTGTTACAATAGTTAAGAATAACTTGGTACAAATTGATAATGAAATGGAGAAAGAAACTAGATGAAAGCAACCGGAATGACTAGAAAAGTAGATGAATTAGGACGTGTAGTACTTCCAAAGGAACTTAGAAATACACTTGGAATTAAAGAAAAATCACCATTAGAGATTTTTGTAGAAGGGGAAGATATTATTTTACAGAAGTATCAGCCTGGTGGTGTATGTGCATTAACAGGAGAAGTGTCAAATCATAACATGGCATTAGCAAATGGTAAGATAACATTAAGTCCAGAAGGTGCAGAACTATTAATAAAAGAAATAGAACAGTATCTTGTAAAATAAGTGCTCCTTTCAAGGGGCTTTTTTAGTAAAGATATTTAAAATTTCACGTACCGTAATATTTAATAAAAAACAAGATACATAATCAATAGTCTACATTGAATCTTATGTTGAACTCATCTGCTAAATGGAGTCCCTTCTCTTTTGTCCAGAATCCTGTAGGCGTTTTTTTAAAAAATTCCCACTCTTTAAAACGATTTGGATATAATTCATTCAACATATGATAAGGACGACTACCCAAAAATTATAGCGCATTTAACATAGCAAATGGACTTGATTTCCAAAACTTTATACAAGGAGTTTGGAGTCGATGTTTTAACAACCATTTTTGTGAATATACATCTATTAACTCTTCACGAGACAAGTAAACGGACCTTTATTTAATACTTAAATTATCATTCCGATTTTTACCACAAATTCTTTTTAATTGTATAGCAGGTGAGAATTTTCTGTACTTATTTCGTTTTAGCTTCCATACTTTATGTATGTAGTGCATTCTTATCAATTTTCCCCATTACTTTAACTCGTAGGGGCATTAACTTTAGAACTCTGCTAATGGATAAGCAAGTTAATAATTATACTTGAAAATGGAGTGATACGATGAATAAGACGTATGATGTCATCATTACCGGTGCTAGATGTGCCGGCTCTACCTTGGCAATTTATCTTGCTAAGGCAGGTTTCCATGTGTTGTTAGTGGACCGAGCGAATTTTCCAAGGGACACATTATCAACCCATACCTTTTTCAATAATACTGTCGCTCTTCTTCGAGAAACCGGTGTCCTGGACAAGTTATTGGAAACAAAAGTACCGCCGGTACGGGATATTAAATTTCAATTTGAGGATACCGTGATAGAAGGTCTCATCCCTGAGGTTTACGGAGAGGAAAGTTGTTATTGTATTAGAAGAACTTATCTCGATCATATTCTACTTGAACAAGCCAAATCCCAAATGAATGTAACTGTTTTAGAAGGATTTCGTGTGACGGATGTCATCCGTGATGACGAAACAGTGATAGGCGTGAAAGGTTTAGACGGCGACAACGAGAAACAAGAATTTTTAGCTCGCCTGGTAGTCGGGGCAGACGGCCGATCCTCTATTATTCGCAAGCTGGTAAAAAGTGAACTCAAAATAAGTATTCCGGCAACAGTCGGCATCTATTTCGGGTATTTCTCTGGATTTCGCCACGATAATGTCCCTAAATTTGAAGTATACAAGATAAAAGATAACACAGCCATTCTCTTTCCAACGAATGATGATTTATATGTAATTGTCGGCATTTTCCCATTAGAAAATAAGGAATTGATAGAACGGTTGAAATTAAATCCGGAAAGCTGTCTACGCAATTTCTTTACAGATAACTTTCCGAATACAACAATTGGGGCGCGCTTGAAAAATGCAGAACTAGTAGAACCGGTCAAAGGCATTCTCGGATATGATAATTACTGGTATAAAGGAATGGGAAAAGGATGGGCGTTGGTTGGAGATGCAGTTTGTTTTAAAGATCCTGGTATGGCGCAGGGTATCCATGATGCTATATGTGGAGCACGTATATTATCCAATATTCTATCAAAATATAAGGGACAATCCGATCAATCAAATCAAATGTCTGAAGAATATCAAAAGGCAATAGAAGATGAGTTTATGGTTCGGTTTCACATGGGATGCCAAATTTCGAAGAATGAACGCATATCTGAACAACAGGATGCTGTCAACAAGCTAATCAGTTCCCATCCAGAGGCTATAGAGAAGTTTTTAGGGATTTACAATTATGCAAACGAGCCCGCTGCTTTAGAAAAAGAACTCGCACGAATTATGCAATCGATCTAGCAATGATTTTAGAGATTAAGTGATTTAAGGGGTAGCACGCACATTTTAACTTTTTTATACGCTAAGGGATTCTCAAAACTCAATAACACGATTTGAATTGAGTTTTTGATTTAAGGATGAGTTTTGAGACACTACTTAGGCTCTTTTCAGCACCTTTTACATTGGAACGCACTTGTCTCAAATACATACGTTTTTGAGATCAGATGATTCTCTTAGAGTAGTAAAATCAACGTTTTTTCATGTTGAATTTTGCTTAGCGTATATTTTCGTTAAAATGTTGGTGATACGCCTATCAAAAATTACAAATAAAAAAAGATAAGATCGGCGAACACGATCTTATCTTTAGCACAAGGAGTAACCAAAAGGATAACCATCATATTTTTATTATAATTTATTTTTTGTTAATTTTGAATATTAGAACCATAATTAACAAGTATATCAATATTGAGAAATTTATTACAAAATTAGCTATAAATGATTCAAAACACCAAAGTAAACTTTTAGCCATTAGTTTACTTTCAAATTTGTTAAAAGAAAAAAAGACAACTTTACATTAGTCGCCCTTTTTCTAAAAAATCATGTTAAACCAATTGAATGATTAAGCATTTATTTTATTTAAGATTGAAACCTTATTCGTAGTAAATAATACATAATCTTGCTTTTTAGTTTTAATTACGATGCGATCAGTTGTGTTATAAGCTGTCCCAATTCGAATTGCATCTAATTTTTCAACACCAGCATAAGTATCATCTTCAGTAACTTCAATAATTTCATTTAATGGAATACTAACTTTTGCTAATTGCCATTTAATAATTAATTCCTCTGTTGTTTTTATAACATCAATACCCAACATATTACCAAGACCTTTCCATTCTATTTTCTAAATATAATTATAAATCAAATAATTGCGTTTGTAATTAAGTATCTTTATTGAATATTTATGTTTATTAATGATATGAATACAAAATTTTTTACCCATTTCCCAATGTAAACTTTTATCAAAAAGTTTACTTTCATTTCCCCTTAAACATTGACTTTCATCTAATTTCGTTGATATTATAAAAATAGACAAAAAAGTATACATTCAAATCATTGAAAACAAAGGGATTGAAAAACAGATGGATAAAAAGCAACATTTAATAGATGTACAACCAATTCGGAGCAAAGAACAGCTCGAAGATATGAAATGGTCTCTTAAACGTCATTGTTCAGATCGTGATTACATTTTATTTCTAATTGGTATTAATACGGGGTTACGTGTAAGTGATTTACTTAAAATGGAAACGAATGAAATTTTAAAACTGAAGCGAAAAAAACGGAAAGAATTTAAAGTGAAAGAAGGTAAGACAAAAAAGGAACGTATCATAAATATTACATCCATATTTGAGGAAGTATTGCCATACGCTGAGGATCTAAAAAGTACCTGGTTATTTCCTTCTCGAAAAGGTGATAAACCTATTAGTAAAATACAAGCCTATCGACAGTTACAAAAAGCCGGTGATTTTGCCGGTGTAGAATCTTTGGGTACCCATACAATGCGTAAAACATTTGGATATTGGTTTTACAAGCAAACAAAGGATATTGCTATGTTACAAGAAATATTGAATCATAGTACACCACAAATTACACTAAGATACATTGGTATTAATAAAGAAGAAAAAGATAATGTACTTGATACATTCCGAATCTAATTTTAATTAGATTCTTTTTTAGGGGGACGGCAACCATTCCTTCTTTTTGGAGCCACTCGCAAAAGTGGTCTTTTTTATATGTAGATTTGAAATAAAGTCATACCGTTTATAAAAACAGCTTGCCCCAATTAATAATCACAAGCTGTTTTTTTGTTCTAATTAATATAAAATTAAAGTTTTAAAGTATGTTAGATTAATGGGACAGAAGGGTGTTTTTTCGAATGGATAAGCTACAACAAGTACTAGAAAAATTTACTTTGAATGTGTTAACAGGGGAACTCTAAAGGTGTTTTCGTAAATAGAAAACACCTTTTATCTTCATAAATTTTGTTAATAAAAATAATTTATCGTTTATTTGGAATTATTAAAGAGTCCCACAACCAGAAAAAAAATCCGGCTGAGATTATATAAACATATAATAAAATTTGTGTAAAAAAAGTAATATTAAGTTCAAAATCAGAAACATTTATTGCAAAGAAAACAATCAAAGCAGCAAGTATATAAATAAATAAGGTTAAGATATTAAATCGCTTAGAAAAAATAGTATTGGAAAGCAATAATTGGACAGGGACAGCAAATATAGTAAAAGCACATGAGTAAGCTAAAGTATATATGGGTAACAAATTAAAGTTTGCTGCCGATAAAGAGTCACGGGATTCAACAATGATACTAATAACAGACATGGATACCCCGGACAGCAAGATCACTTTTAATCGTTGTAAAAACAACTAATTCTCCTCACTTCTTCATTAATTAATATTAGTTTTATAATCTACTTGAAATTACAAATAAACAACTAATATTTTTCACCATTTAGTTAAAGTCACTTGAACTTTGAATATATTATCTAAAAGTTTGAGATTTTCCTTTCGGAATACTTAATATTTCCCACTCTGAACCTTTTATTTGTTTACCAATATATAGGATTTGACCTAAATGATTGCTACAGTGCGCTATTTCAATTTGAATTGCTTCTAGGACGGTTAATGGGTTATTTCTAATTGTTATAATCTTTAGTAAGTCTTCTGTTTGTAATTCTTTAATTGTTTTAAATAAAAGAAACCATCCTATTTCCCAAATTTCAATCAATTCTTTTTTTTCAATGAACGTATCAATAAATTCACCATCACGATCTCTATATTCTTTTTCGCCATCTGTTGTTAAAAAATTAGGCCATCTTGAATGCATGTTTCCACTTAGATGTTTTATAATGATTGCGATACTATTGGATTCACTGTTAGGACGCCAATGTAAATCTTGCTCTGTTAACTGATCTATAGCTTTCTCAACACGTTTTTTTATGTGCTCAAATTGAAAGATTGCTGTAGATAGAAACTTTTCTTCTACTGAACTCATAAAATTTTCCCCTTTCAGTTATAGTAGTCAATTTTATTGATAAGTAATTAATTTTTTCGGATTGTATCAATTAATAATGGTAATTCTTTCAAATCGTCAATTATGTATTCATCTGTGAATGGAGTTCCCCAAAACGCATCTTTCTTCCATATTGCATTCATTCCCGCATTTCGAGCTCCTATTACATCATTTTCTGGATGATCCCCTATGTATACGCTTTCTTCAGGGGTAACGCCTAATCTTTCTAGAGCTCTCATAAAAATTTCAGCTTGAGGTTTTTTAATTCCCTCTTGTTCAGACACTAAAATAGTATCCATGTATTTCTCAATTCCTAAGGCTCGGATATTTAGAAGTTGAAATTCAGTCAATCCATTTGTAATCATACCTAATAACATGCCTTTATCTTTTAACTCTTTTAATACATGCTCCATGTTAGAAAAAGGAACACAGTGATGTTGAAAGTTGTTTATGTAATCCTCTAATAATTGCTCCCATGTTAAATCGGAAATAGAATGTTCGTGGAGTAATTGATGATATACTTTGTCCTTCCAAACGTATCCCCTATTATCTAACTCAATAAATCGAGATACATATTGTTCTTCAGGTATATGTTTTAGTTTATTGATATACCGCTTATATTGTTCTTTAATAAAGAATTTAAGTGAACTGTCTCTATCTAATAAAGTTCCATCTAAATCGAAGATAATTGCTTTAATCATGTATTCTCCCCCTTTTATCTTAATATAACATAAAAAGGTACTTTATCCTTTTTATAGATTTTTTGTCTTAAATTCATCAAGTTGGTATCTTTATGTTGTTAGACATAAATTTAACTATACCGAACTAGATTTCGGTATAGTTTTCAGTTGTAATACATTGTTTTTTCTTTACCGAACACGCTAACGTAAAGAGTATGTTTAATGAATTATATAGACTTATTTCAATGTTATTGACAGGAAGAGGGAAAACGAAATCGTACAATTCAAGAATATATAACATCTGTTGTAGCTTTGGAAAAATGGGTAGTTGAAAGAACTGGTGAAAATTTCAATCCAGATTTTCTTACATCCAGGGACCTACATGAATGGGTTTCTTTTATGCAAACAGTAGAAAAGTTGGCACCAGCTACAATCAATAAAAGGGTGGCGGCTATTAAGGTGTATTGGTCTTATTTAGTACAAGCTGGATATTCTACCCTAAATCCTACGATTAAAGTAAAAAGAAAACGAATCTCACCTTTAGCACAAGCACTTAGATGGCTTAGTCGTTTAGAGCAAGATAAATTTTTACATCAGATACATAAAGAAAAAAATGCATGGAAAAAAACGAGAAATCTTGCTACAAGCTGGACTCAGGATTTCAGAGGTAGTATCACTAGATATCGAAGATATAGATTTAAAACGCCGAACAATAACCGTAATTTCCGGAAAAGGTGGAAAGAATCGAATTGCCCTTATGAATTTAGAATTATGGGCATGAAATAGTTCCACAGTTACAAAAAATACTTTAAATTAAGTGGAATTTTGTAACTGTGGAACTATTTCATTACTTACATTGTCTATTAAATGTTACAACACTTTTTAGCTAATTTGTTAGGAAAGTAGTAATCGTTAGGAAGGGTGGTTTTAAAAGTAGGTATATGTATAACTGTTTTAGAAGTAAGTCAACTTACCAATGTAGCAATTTGAGTAAAAGCTGTAGAAAAAATAGAACAGGCTTCCAATATAAATCAAGAGAAGGGTGCTTCTATGCCACAAATACCTTCACAGGCATGGATACATTATATTGATAGAATAAACTCTTACTTTAATGTTTTTCACCGTATGTAATAGATAAATTTTGACAAATGTAAAAACTCCATTTAAAAAACGCATTAAAGGTACAAAAGGAGGATGTATGAAAAAGCAAAAAGAAAAGAAAACCCACTCATATATAAATATCCGATTAAATGTTTTATTTCTTTGTATATTTTTATTATTTTCAGCTATTATTGTCCAGCTAGGAAATTTACAAATTGTTGATGGAGAGACTTATAAAAGAGAAGTAGAAAAAAACAACAATGAAACAATAGGTCTTTCTGTACCTCGTGGGAAGATTTTTGATCGAGAAGGGAAACCAGTCGTTGATAATCGCTCCCTTCGCTCTATTACGTATACAAGGTTAAAGGGGATAAAACTTGAAGATATGTTAAAAACGGCGGGAAAATTAGCAAATGTACTTGAAATTCCGGACGAAGACATAAATAAGTTAACTGAGATAGATAAAAAAGATTTTTGGATGCAATTAAATAAGGAGCAAGCAAAAAAAAAGGTTACTAAACAAGATGAAGAAAATCTAAGAAAGAGAGGCATAGAAGGGAAAGAGTTAGACAAGAAAATTGAAGAGTTAAGACGAAATCGTATTACAGAAGAAGAATTAGCAAAATTAACGCAGCAAGATTTAAAAGTGTTAGCAATTAAAAGTAAGATGAGTTCTGGTTATCAAATGACTCCTCAAATTATTAAAAGCGACGTGACAGAAAAGGAGTATGCTCATATAAGCGAAAACCTAGCAGATTTTCCAGGTGTGGACGCAACAGTTGACTGGGAGCGTAATTATGCAAATGGTGATTTATTTCGTTCTGTATTAGGCAATATAACAAGCACAGAAGAAGGATTGCCTAAAGAACAATTAGATTCTTATTTAGTACGTGGATACAATCGTAATGATCGAGTTGGAAAAAGCTATATTGAACAAAGATATGAAGATGTATTACATGGTAAAAAAGAAGAAGTGAAAAATATTACTGATGGATCTGGAAATATTATTAAAACCGAAACAGTGTCGAAGGGGAAAAGTGGTAATGATTTAATTTTAACAATTGATATGGAATTGCAAAAAAAGGTGGAAGAAAGTATTGAGAAAAATTTAAGAGCTTTTAAAAATTCGGAACCATTAATGGATCGTGCTTTTGTGGTTATGATGGACCCTAAAACGGGACAAATTTTATCTATGGCTGGTAAAAAATTTGCTGAAAAAGATGGAGTAATAGAGCTGGAAGACTTTGCATTAGGTAACATGGTATCTTCTTATGAGTTAGGTTCAGCCGTAAAAGGTGCTACCTTATTAACTGGATACCAAACAGGAGCTATAAAGCCAGGAGATATATTTTATGATGCACCTATGAAATTTAAAGGTACGCAAGCTAAAAAGTCATGGAATGTATCTGGTTTTGGGAATGTTAATGATTTAAGAGCTTTACAAGTATCATCCAATGTATATATGTTCTATACAGCGTTACAAATAGCTGGGGTCAATTATGTGCAGAATGGTAAATTGGATATCAAACAATCTGCATTTGATACAATGCGTTATTATTTCAAACAATTTGGCTTAGGAGTTCCAACAGGAATTGATTTGCCAAATGAAATAATAGGACAAACGAGACAGTATGATACTCAGCCTGGATTTTTACTAGATTTCTCTATAGGGCAGTATGACACTTATACACCACTTCAATTGGCACAATATATTTCAACAATTGCAAATGGTGGATATCGAATGAAGCCTCAAATTATACAAGAAATTCGAGAACAAACAATAAAAGCCGAAGACATTGGCAAAGTAGTTCAATCTAATGAACCTGTTGTATTAAATCGAGTTGACATGGAGAAAGAATATATTGAGCGAGTAAAAGAAGGTTTTAGATGGGTATTCCAAGAAGGAGATGGAACTGGCGTTCGTTACTTTAAGAATGCTTCCTATAAACCAGCAGGCAAGACAGGAACAGCTCAAACAGTATATGGTGGGGATAATAAAATTGGAAGGGATGCAGCAGGTGAACGTATTAAGTGTTACAATATAACACTAGTTGGATATGCTCCATACGATAATCCAGAAGTAGCTTTTTCTGTTGTGGTCCCATGGGTTTATAACGATAATGTTGGTATTAACTCATTAATTGGAAAAGATATCTTAGACGCATATTTTGATTTGAAAGAACAACGTATAAATGGTGAAAGTAGCAATACCGATAGCTCTAATTCGAAACAGTAAAACTTTTGCATATTTCTACCTAGTAAAGATTTTGATTGTCCGGATATTAAGAGATCTTATTGAAATTAAAATCCTTACTGATAGAAGAATACAAGATAGTAGATTTAAAGTTTAAAATAGCAGCTATTGGGTTTTTGTGCCCATCCCCCGAAAAAGGGTAATAATACAAAATATACCAATTGTGTATTGGCCGGTTTGTTGTATAAGTAAATTTAGTTATGTACTATCAAAGAATGAATCCAAACATGTTTGGATTCATTCTTATTTTTTTATAGCAAATACTTACAATTTCATCTGTCACAAAAATGAACATTTATGTTGCAAATCTCACGTAAAAATAAATTTGGTAAAAAATGTATCACTATAACCTATTTTTACACGTATCTCGGCTGTACCCCTTAAGTTGATGGGCATGTGGTGCTTACCCCACATCCATCAACTTAAGGATTTAGACTATTTTTGAAGTTAAAAGCACGTTACTATTTTCTTATGTTAATGAGAAAGGGTGACGTGTTTTTTATGAATATGAATCAAAAACAAGAATTATCTTTATTCGCTGAAGAGTTATATCGATATATGTCTCCCGCTACACTTAATCAATTAGCCATAGAAGCAGGCGGAATGAAACGAAAACGTAAGTGCCACGGGCACCATTTCTTATCTTTGTGTGTATGGCTAAATCAACAAGTCGCTACTACCTCTCTTACTCAACTATGTAGTCAATTAGAAACTTCAACAGGAGTTTTATTAAGTCCGGAAGGACTTAATCGGCGATTTAACTCCTGTAGCCTTCTTTCGAACTGTATTTACTACACTTCTACAAGCTAAAATTGGAGGCGTATCTAAGATTTCTCATTCTCTTTCTTCCTACTTTGAGCGCATTCGCATCCTTGATTCTACAACCTTTCAGGTTCCAGATCGATTCGTATCTACCTATCCTGGTGCCGGAGGATGTAGTCATAAAGCTGGAATCCTTATGATAAGGATTCTTTTTTTGTATGAAAAATCCACAAATAAAAAAAGATAAGATCGGCGAACACGATCTTATCTTTAGCACAAGGAGTAAACAAAAGGATAACCATCATATTTTTATTATAGTTTATTTTTTGTTAATTTTGAATATTATAACCATAATTAACAAGTATATCTATATTGAGAAATTTATTAGAAAATTTGTTATAAATGATTCAAAACTCCAAAGTAAACTTTTACCCAAAAGTTTACTTTGGAGTTTTATGTCTACGGAAAAGGCATAATCCCTTTGTTAGACCTTAATCTAGCTATTAGCTTATACTTAAAAGCAGGGGGAATACCTTTGTTTTTAGTGAATCTATATTACATTTTTAATGGAAATAAACAAAAACTTTTTCTTATAAAAATTTTGTTTTATTAAGGAAATAAAATATACTAGACTATAAATCAATTTATAGAATGAGGTATAATACATTGAATAAACGACATATTTTTATAGGTGCTGCAATGAGCAGTATTTTATTATTATCTGCATGTGGTAA
>NZ_JASNGE010000033.1:0-49389 GCF_030164735.1 Bacillus sp. RB3 | reverse complement strand
CCTTCTAGATATCGTTTTACTGCTTGTATTTTATCTTTTGAAGAAAATTTAGCCATAAAAAATGCACCTCCTATTGTTAATTATGTGTCTAACAATTGGGGTGCACTTCATTCATTTAGGGGGCTTTTTTATTGTTATCAATAAAATTGAGGGGCCGTAGTTGGTTCAATGGAATACGAATTACCTTGTAAATAGTCTGACTATTTTTTAGAAAAAACTATTCATTTACATTTTTTGGTTTCGTGTTATATTTTTAATGTTAACATAGTTGTATTGAAAATTCTGATTTTAAAATTAGGAAAACTTTAGAAAATGAAATACTCTTACTTGAATTGAAAATCATATAAACATAGTTTGAAAGTAAAGTATGAAAATGAATCAGATTTTCAAATTAAATTTGTCAATTCAATAGAGGTTCGTGGGGGAAATGTAGCTAAGAACAAATCTCTTATACTTCATGTTTTTTATTTGTAAATCGGTAATTCTAATAGCTCTGACGAAAAGTAAAGGAGTAAAAAAGAAGTGGATAGTTTGTTTAATGAAGATAGGGTGTAAAAAATAAAACAACGGAGGTTTTATAATGAATAAAGGAATACTGCAGATTACAGAAATTGAAGAAATTACTATTCCGAATCTATTGAAGGATAAAATGAAGAATCTGATAGAAAATGAATTAAAAACTCATAATCCTTATACTTGTGATCAAGAAATAGCAGCATATTTTTCAAAAGAGTGGCTTAATTGTTTGATTGACTATTCAAAGAAAAATCCGAATTCAGATATGAAAAACCTACTACATATGATAAAAATAGCGAATTGTGGCGGGAACGTACCGCCTATCCTTATTAAAAATACTCCATGTGATCCTATAGAAACACTATTACCTGGGGAAAATCGCAGAGGTTTTAATTATGGTGAAGACGAACACGATAGAATGAAAAAATATTTTTATGCAGAATGGGTCACATGGATTTTTGCCACACTTTTTAATTATGATGCTTTAATTCACCCATCCGAACATGCTGGGAAAAATAGATTTCATCTTATTTCGCCTTTAAATAACGATGAAGTTTTGCGAAATGTCGGTGCAAGCACCGGTGGCGGGAACTTTTATCAACATAACGATGCCACAGTGTATACAGATATAAAAGACCAGTCAGATATTGAAGCGAGATTGAATACATTCAATACAAATTTAGAAATTGTATCAAATAGACTTAATAAATCCGTGGAACGAATAGTGTCTGAAATTACTTGTGGCAAATTTACTAGAGTTGATGCTCTTTTATTAAAAGGAGTGTTAAATTTAAAAACTCAAACTCATATTGGAACGCCAAAATTACTTCAAAAGCATCTTGAAGAAAATCACTTCAGTAAAGATGACATATTGGCGATAAGTAAAATGCCTATTGCTCATATCGCAGGAATGGCTGATGGTGAAATATCTGGATTTGTAGGGGAAATAAACCAAATTATATTTTTGGATGATAATGGCGATATTATTGCAACTTGTTTAAATGGAGCAGAAAATAGATTGATTTATGTGGGAGAAAGTGAAGAAGAAAAATTGAAATTTGACATGTTTTTAGAACTCTTACGAACAACGCCTACTTATAAGGTTCCACTTACATCTGAAGATTTATTACTTATACCAAATTCATACTATGGTAAACAAACAAATGTAACTCATGGTAGAGAAAGGTTATCTGAGGAAGAATATAAAATCCCGATTGGAAATAATAAATACGGAAGAAGAATTGTTTGCAGGCAATACGTTTCCAGCCGATTACGTGATCAGAAAGAAAGTTACTTTAAAGATTTAATTAACTAGTTTAAAGAGAGGAGGGAAGATGGGGAGGTTTGGGGTATAATAGCTCAAGCCTTCCCATATTCTTTGTATGGATTTTACTATTGAATTACTCATACTACTATTTTTAGTAGCTGTATTAGCAGGATGGATAGATACGATTGCTGGAGGCGGTGGTATGATTACTATCCCGATAATGTTATTAGTAGGTATGTCTCCTTCTGTAGCGATAGCAACTAATAAACTGCAAGGGAGTAGCGGAACTCTCATTGCAACAGTGTTTTTTATTAAGAAGAAAGAAATTAATCTTAAAGAAATGCGTTTGTCCATCTTAATGACCTTTTTTGGATCAGTTTTCGGTGGATGGCTTGTTTTACAGATACGAGCAGAATATCTAATTATGATATTACCTTTTTTACTTGTTTTTATTGGCATTTATTTTCTATTATCTCCAAATATAGCAAACGAAGATCGACCGAGAAAAATAAGTATGTTGTTGTTTGCGTTAACAGTGGCTCCGTTACTGGGATTTTATGATGGTTTCTTCGGCCCAGGAACAGGTAGTTTAATTGCTTTAGTATTCATTCTTTTATATGGATATAGTGCTACACGGGCGACTGCAAATGCTAAGATTTTGAACTTTACAAGTAATTTCGCTGCTTTGTTGTATTTTATTATTTTTGGCCAAATCGATTGGACAATTGGATTGATTATGATGCTTGGTCAAATAATAGGATCATATATTGGGGCGAAGATGGTGCTTACAAAAGGGACGGCATTAATACGACCAATAGTGGTTATTGTTTGCTTTGTCATGGCAATTAAGATTTTTTTACAAAATATGAACTAAATGTAATCAATATATTATTTGTATCAAAGTTAGAGTGTTTTCATGTTCCTATTGCAGTATTACGCTGTTTAAGATGTGTTCAAAATTACACAATTTGACTAGTGTAATGTATTGCGTTATGCTTTTTTATAGTATAAAAGAAAGGCTTGAAGATAATGATTCGTCGTTTGAGGAAGCTAAAAAATGTAGCAGTCGTAGTAAGCTTCTAAGTAAATAGCAATATATATAATACTTAGAAGCGAGGAATAAAGTTATGAAGCATCCATTATTTAATCATTGGTCAGAAACAAAGTATATAAAAGATATAGTAACAAATCCACTCATTGAAGTAGGAGAGTACTCCTATTATTCAGGTTATTATAGTCATCAAAATTTTGAAGATGGCTGTGTAAGGTATTTGTGGGGAGATGCTAAGTCCCAAGCACTGTTCAATCCAATTGAACAGATGGGATGGCACCTTGACAAACTCATTATTGGGAATTATGTTTGCATAGCAAGCGGGGTAGTCATTTTAATGGGTGGTAATCATAATCATCACTCAGAATGGATTACAGTATATCCATTCGCTGAGCAAATTAAACAATCATATGAACCTAAGGGAGATACAGTCATTAAAAGTGATGCTTGGATTGGAATGAATGCTATAATAATGCCTAGCGTTACTATTGGTGAAGGTGCAATTGTTGCTGCAGGATCAGTCGTAAGTAAAGATGTTCCGCCGTATACAATAGTTGGTGGAAATCCTGCTAAGGAAATAAAGAAACGATTCACTGATACAGAAATAAACATGTTAATGGAAATGCGTTGGTTTGATTGGGATAGGAAATTGATTGAGAAGGCAATTCCGCTGTTATCTAGTCCATCCATCGAACCATTATTTGCTTTTTATAAAAATGAAGTGAAAAATAAATAAATCAGTTAGAAAAACTACATCCAGTATAGGGTGTAGTTTTTTATTTTTTGTAAATGTGGAACAAATGTATTATTTAGATTGTCTATTAACTGTAATCCTAAAAAAATATGAAAGTGTGAATCATTTTGAAAAATATAAGGGGATTAAAAATAAGGATATGTGTGGGAATACAAAGTATTAGCGCACCTGAAAATGTCGGATGAGATGGTCTATATGAAAGCGATTCTAACGTTTTATATGTATATACAATTTGAGAACACTTTCTATTTTTTTGCGGGATTATGTTAGAATAACGCTTTTTTTAAGTACAAAGAAATTGGAGGTAACAGAAGTGAAAGGTATGTTTTGCAATAGAGTTATTGCAATAGTAACAGTGCTTACAATATTTTGTAGCATGGTCGTTACAATTGGAAAAGCAGCAGCGGAAACAGATCCTGCTATAGACGTTGAAGCAGGGTCAGCAATTTTAATAGAAGCAAATTCTGGAAAAATTTTATATGAAAAAAATGCAGATGAATCATTGGCAATTGCTAGTATGACAAAAATGATGAGCGAATACTTAGTTCATGAAGCGGTGGATAAAGGAAAACTTAAATGGGATCAAAAAGTTAAAATCTCTGAATATGCACATAAGATTTCGCAAGATCGTTCACTATCAAATGTTCCATTAGAAAATGGTGGCTCTTATACGGTAAAAGAGTTATATGAGGCAATGGCAATTTACTCTGCAAATGGTGCAACAATTGCTTTAGTTGAACAGATTGCTGGTAAAGAGGTCAATTTTGTAAAAATGATGAACGATAAGTCAAAAGAGTTTGGTATGAAAGATTATAAGTTTGTAAACTCTACTGGCTTAACAAATCAAGATTTAAAAGGATATCATCTAGAAGGGACAACTCTAGAAGAGAAAAATAAAATGTCTGCAAGGGATTGTGCAATTTTAGCACAACGTCTTATTCAAGATTTCCCCCAAATATTAAATACAGCAAAAATTCCTAAAAAAACATTCCAAGAGGGTGGTAAATATCCAATTGATATGGCGAACTTTAACTGGATGTTAAAAGGCTTAATTAAGCAATATGAAGGTGTAGATGGTTTGAAAACAGGAACGACTCCAGAAGCGGGAGATTGTTTCACTGGTACAGTAGAAAGAAATGGTATGCGACTAATTTCTGTAGTGATAAAAGCAAAATCTCATACGGCACGTTTTGATGAAACAAAGAAATTATACGATTATGGATTTGCGAATTTTGAAGTGAAGAATGTCTACGGAAAAGATTCAGTAATAAAAGGACATGAAACAGTTCGAGTGGCAAATGCAAAAGACAAAGATGTAGTAGTTCAAACGAAGCAAGCTGTTTCACTTCCAATGCCGAAGGGCAATAAAGACATTTATAAAAAAGAATTTAAAGTATCGAATACGGAACAAGAAGCGCCTATTAAAAAAGGTGTAACAATTAGTAAAATGATTATCTCGTCTAAAGATAATACAGATCCTGGGTTCTTATCAGGTAATTCATTACAAATAGACCTTGTAACAAAATCTGATGTGGAACAAGCAAATTGGCTTACACGTTTTATACGTAAAACAGGATCTTTTTTTAGTGGTATGTGGGATCGTACGATTGATATAGTAAAAAGCTAATTTTATAGGATACAACTAAATATTAGTTTGAAACAAAAGGTTTCAAAGCACTATAGATTCTTATGTGGATAGCTTGGAATGTCAGGGTGTAATTTTTTCTTCTTACTTTGTGCATTGCAATGACACTACTTTTTTCTATAGTTTCGTATCATGTAATCGAAAAGAAATGTATCAACTGGGCAAAACAAAGAACAACAAATTTTTTGAAAAAAGTATAAGTCCTAGAGGGATTTTATTTCTTTAGTAAATATACGAATATGACCGATTCCTTAGTATACTTGGGAATCGGTCAATTTTGGATTCTAAATGTAAATATAGTAAAGTGGAATATAATTGAAATCGAAAACCACTTAGAAATAACAATTACGGTGTGAGCTATTGTATAGTATAGATATGTTTAAAAATAAAGGGGGAGTACATATGTGGAAGCGATTTGTAGCAATTGGTGATAGTTTTACAGAGGGGATAGGGGATGAAGTTGAGGGAATTGCATTAAAAAGCTGGGTAGATCATTTTGTTCAACTGTGTGAAAAAGATATAGAATATGCCAATTTTGCAAAGCGTGGGTTAGTAACTGAAGAAATTCGCTTGCAGCAATTGGAAAAGGCGTTAACTTTTAATCCAGATTTGGTTAGTCTCATTGCAGGGGCAAACGATGTTTTAAAAGGACGTTGGAATCATGATGCATATAAGAACGATATGGAATTTATGATAGATACATTAAGTAAAGCAGGGGCTGATATTATTATAGCAAACCTTCCTGATTTTACAGTTAGGCTTCCTTTTGCTTCTGAAAAAAAACAAGAAATAAAAGAACAATTATTAGAGGCAAATGAAGTTATACATTCACTGAGCAGAGAGTATAAGCTTCATCATGTTGATTTTTGGAATCATCATTTAGTTAATGACAATACGCTTTGGTCTAAGGATTTAATTCATCCAAACTCAAAAGGATATGTAAAAGTTGCTGAATTGATTTTTAGTAGTTTGCCTGTACAGAAGACAAAATAATAGTTTGCAATGTAACGAATATGATATTAAGTGTATGAAGCTATGTTTTTTAGTAAATGGAAAGAACTAAACATTTAGCAAACAAAGCGTTTCTACGATATATTTCTACAGTAGTGCACAAATACAGAATCACAAAGAAAGATCACTTATGGAAATAGGTGGTCTTTAAATGTTTTTATAACTAAATTAGTATATACTGTATTACTAACAATTTCGTACTACATAAAAATTAAGTTCTCTTATAGAAAAACTGATTTTATATTATCTTAAAATATAATAACATGTTCAAATGATATTTTGGGTATGTATCCTAATTGTGAATGATGTGTAATTTTTTTGAAGTATAAATATCCAATAAATAAAATAGGTAGTAGGTGCAGAAGTATTAATACTATATTATTCAATTCTTGTTATGAGTACATTAGTGATTGGTAATATTATATTTTTATTATCAACTTTAGTTATTGGAATTAATTTGCATAGAAAATATGTAGGATAAGAAAAAATAAATATACTTTATTGTATATTTATTTTTTTGTTTAGTAGGATTTATAGTCTCTATAAACTATTATGTTAATAAAATTAAAAAACTTAATTCTTGATATCCTTATGGCTAAAGCTATCTATAAAATGACAATATAACTAAATAATTGTTTGGTATGATTTGTGGATTTAGTTTTTTATCCGAATTTTCTGATTCAAATATTTCAACTTTATGAATATAGTAGGTGAAATATTTGTGTGATAGTATTTGAGATAGAAAAAAGCCAACTTTAAAAAGGATGTGAATTGAATGTGCAAACGACTGTAAAGGGTTATATTAAGGAAACGTTTAGCTGTTATTAGTGTAAGGTAAAGATATATTTTGTAACAGTTGATATAAAAATGAAGAAATAGGTACGCTTTTGTTTGTCTGACTATTTTAAATATATGAAAAACAAGAGTGGTTTGAGTTTTGACGAAGTTAAATTCTAGGTGAGATGTCAATAATGATTAATTAAGTTTAATAAAGAGGTACCTTATACGCAAAAGCGTTTATATTAGTAACCTAAGGAGCTTGCTTTTATGAAAACTACTGATTCAAAAGGCCTATTAGGAAATAGGGTTTATTTACAAGTTTTCTCTGCCTATTCATTGCTTATGCTTGGTGTTTTTATTGATATGTTAGCGATTATGACTATAGTTGGGTTTGAATGGGAAGTAGATCCTACTATGATTGGATTGATTCCTGTTGCATATGCACTTCCTGGAATTATTTTTGGCTCATGGGCAGGTGTTATTGCAGATCGTTTTAGAAAAATTCCAATTATGATGTTCTGTAATCTAATGGTTGGTCTAATAACAATTGCTCTTTTATTTGTACAAGATATCCACTGGCTCTTAGTGGCATTAATGATTCGTTCCATTTTTATTGTTTTCTATTATCCTGCACAGCAAACACTAACAAGACAGATTGTATCCCCGGACTTGCTTACTAAAGCAGTAAGTATCAACGGAATAGTAGAGCAGGGTACAAAGATAGTAGGCCCACTTATAGGGGGCATGTTGCTGAGTTGGTTTCAACCAGAGTTCTGCCTCATTATAAGAGCTATAAGTTGTTTATTAGCTACCTTAGTTCTCATACCCACAATAAAATTTAAAGAAACTATATCGAAAGAATTTGTTAAAAAGCAAAAACAAAGTACTTGGACCGCTTGGGTACAAGGGTGGGGTTATGTGTTATCTAATCGGATAATATTATCAACCATGATTTTCGTTACAATAGCCATGGCAGTATTACAATTAGTAGACTCACAATTCCCAACTTTATTTAAGAGCTTATTCCCACATGATAAAAGTAAAATGGGATATATCATTTCTATTATTGGTCTTGGCGGAATACTTGGTGCATTACTAACTCAGAAATTAAAACAATTTCAATATGGCTGGGTAGTATGTGGAGGTATGGTTTTAATGGGAATTGGTTTTGGGGGGATTGGTTTGATAACGCCCGGTACGGTCTTCGTTTTAGCCTATTTAATTAGTTTTATCGCTGGTATTGGAAGTGGGCTGATGCTTGTATCTAATCAAGTCATATTACAAATAGAATCCGATCAAGATCAAGTAGGAAGAGTATTTGGTATACAAAGCAGTTTAACAAATGCAGTTTTAATTATTTCTCCTGCTATGAGTGGTCCATTAGTGCATTTGTTTGGAGTAACTCAACTCTATGTTTATGGAGGGATTGGGCTTGTTATTATTGGAGTAATTGGAGTTTCACTGCAGAAATATTTATGGGGTAAACATAAACACGAACCTATAAGAGCAAATAATTTTTGAAGGGAAGATTTTTATGACCAATGAGGAATGTTATCCATTAAGCCATCCACAGCGAAGAATATGGTATACAGAAGTTATTCATTCTGATAAAGGGATATGTAATTTAAGATTTTTATTTAAACTTCATCGGAAAATGAACTATTCAAAATTAAACCAAGTTGTGAATCGCGTTATCAGTGAAAATGACGGTCTGTGCATTAGGTTAAAAGAAAATGGGCATCAGGAACCGAAACAATATTTTATTAAACATGAAGAACAAGAATTTGAGTTTTTTGATTTCAGTAATGTGGAGAATACAAATTTGCTTGAGGAATGGATTGAGCAGAAAACAAAAGAAACGTTTACATTATTTAATTCCAATTTATACTATTTCGCTTTAATAAAATTAAACGATAATGAATGTGCAGTCTTTGGAAATGTTCATCATATTATTATGGATGGTTTATCAATTCAAATATTTACTGAGCAGATTGCAAAATATTATTATGACATGCATAACGAGAATGAGGAAGGCGAAATTAAAAATTCATATGTTCAATTTCTGACCAATGAACAAACATACTTGAATAGTAGTCGTTTTCAAAAAGATCAAAAATTTTGGTTAGAGGAATTTAAAACACTGCCATCTATGACCGGGTTGAAGCCTTATAATACGTACCAAGTTGGTACCAAAGCATCACGTGAGACGTTTATATTAACGGAGCATTTGAAGAGAAAGATAGAAAAAATTTCTGAAGATTACAAATTTAGTTTATACACCCTTTTTGTTGCTGCTTTCTCGTTGTCCATGTATCGGTGGACCTCATCGCTTGATATTGGTTTAGGAATGGCTTACGGCAACCGTATGACTAAAATGGAACGAAAATTGATTGGAATGATGGTGAGTACAGTTCCTTTAAGAATGGATATTGATCCAGAAGAAGAAGTACTTTCATTTATTAGTAGGGTGTCCAGAAAACAAAGTAAATCATTAAGACACCAGAAATATCCATTTGATTTGTTATTAAAGCAGATTAATAAAGAGAATAACAGTAATGTGAGACTTTTCGGAACTACGATTGATTATAGGGATCGTGATGAAAGTGGTGACTCACTATGGATTCCAAACCGTGAAGAAGTACAAGATTTTGCAGTGCATATTGAAAATCTAATTGATATAGACTCTTTACATGTACATATTGATTATCGTGAGGAGCTATTTTCTAAGGAAGAGATAAAACGGTTTTTTAACGTGATGTTAGCGATAATGGAAAACACTTTTGAAAACCCAAAGCAGAAGGTGGCTGAAATAGAAATCATTTCTGAGGAAGATAAAAGAAAAAGTTTAGTTGAGTTCAACAATCCTAAACTGGATGTCCCGCCTCAAGTAACTATTCATGAAATGTTCGAACGGCAAGCGATGATTTATCCAAATGCTATTGCAGTTACGTATGAAAAAGAAAAAATTACTTATAAGGAGCTTAATGGACGTGCAAACCAGTTAGCTCATTATCTGCAGAAAAAAGGAGTAGGACCTGATACTTTAGTTGGACTGTGCGTTGAACGTTCCCACGAGATGATTGTAGGTATTTTAGGGGTTTTGAAGGCTGGTGGGGCTTATGTCCCACTTGATCCAACATATCCAGAGCAACGACTTCAATATATTTTAGAAGATGCTAGCATTCAGTTATTCGTAACGCAAGAAAGTTTAAAAGAATTGAACTGGTTACCAGAAAATGTTGAGTCGATTTGCCTGGATCGTGATCAAGATGAGATTGGGAAAGAAAGTAAGACTTTGCCGGTTTCTAGTGTCGGTCCCAAAAATCTGGCATATGTAATCTATACTTCGGGATCAACGGGAAATCCAAAGGGCGTTATGATAGAACATCACAATGTCATTCGGTTATTTAAATCGACGGATTGTTGGTATCAGTTTAATGAAAAAGATACTTGGACGCTTTTTCATTCGTATGCATTTGATTTCTCAGTATGGGAAATTTGGGGAGCGTTATTATATGGTGGAAAATTAGTTGTTGTTCCGTACTGGATTAGTCGATCACCTAAGGATTTTTATCAATTATTGGTGGAGGAAGAAGTCACAGTTCTAAATCAGACACCTTCCGCATTTCGACAATTAATACAAGTGTGTGAACAAGAAGATAAGAATAAAAATTTGCAACTGCGTTATGTCATATTTGGCGGAGAAGCGTTAGAACCTACTAGCTTGTTACCGTGGTTTCAAAGGTATGGGGAGAAAAAACCACATTTAATTAATATGTATGGAATTACAGAAACTACAGTTCATGTTACATATTATCCAATTACTTTAGATGATGTACAGCAGGCTTCAAGAAGTAATATTGGAAAGCGGATTCCCGATTTAGAAGTGTATATACTAGACGCTTATCAACAACCTGTTCCTATAGGTGTTGATGGTGAACTTTATATTGGCGGGGCAGGGCTTGCACGTGGGTATTTAAATAGACCTGAATTAACAGCAGAGCGTTTTATATCTCATCCATTTAGTAGTGATCTGAAAGCAAGATTATACCGGACAGGAGACTTAGCGAGGTATTTGCCAGATGGGAATCTAGATTATCGTGGAAGAATTGATCATCAGGTTAAAATACGTGGTTTCCGAATTGAGATTGGGGAAATTGAGTCTACTTTACATACATATGCATATGTAAAAGAGGTAGTTGTAATTGTAAGAGAAGATCAGCCAGGCGATAAACGATTAGTAGCATATGTTGTAGGAGATGGAAATGTAGATGCGTGGAGAGAGTATCTTAAAGCTAAACTACCAAGTTATATGGTTCCTTCGGGATTTGTGGCGATGGAAGCTATTCCACTTACAGCTAACGGTAAAGTTGATCGTGAGGCCTTACCTATGCCGGAGGAAACGCAGATTAATAGTGAATGTGTTGGCCCTCGGAATAGTAACGAACAGATACTAACTACCATTTGGAAGAGAGTATTAGGTGTTAAAAAGGTGGGAATCTATGATAATTTCTTTGAAATTGGTGGCGACTCGATTCTCAGTATTCAAATCATATCTCAAGCAAGTCAAGTGGGGTTAAAACTTACTCCAAAGCAAATGTTTGAATGCCCAACTATCGCTGAGCTGGCACAAGTGGCTATAGAAACGCAGGGAGTACAAGCGGAGCAGGGAATTGTGATAGGTGATGTGCCTCTTACTCCAATTCAGTGCTGGTTCTTCGAGCAAGAACATCCACATACAGAGCATTGGAATCAATCAATGCTTTTAAGAGTAAAAGAAAGATTGGATGTGAAATTACTAGAGGGAGCGATATTAAATTTACTGAAACATCATGATGCTTTACGTTTCCGGTACGAACAGTTACCAAACGGAACGTGGAGGCAGAGAAATGAAGGGACTGATGAGCTGTCAGTACTCCATGTTGTAAAACGGAATCAAGTTAATGAAAAAGAGTGGAATAAAATAATACAAGAAGAGATGAATATTCATCAAGCTAGTTTCAATTTAATTACTGGTCCGTTAATGAAAGTAGTGTACTTTGAAGATAACTTGACTGAAAATGATCGAATATTCTGGGTGATACATCATTTAGTAGTAGATGGAGTGTCATGGAGGATTCTATTGGAAGATTTACAGGTGGTATATAACCAGATGAAACAAGGTCAAGAAATTCGCTTACCTGCGAAAAGTACATCTTTTAAAGAATGGTCTGAACGACTTCAGACATACAGTGATTCGGGTATTTCAAAAGAAGTAAAGGATTATTGGAATGAACAAGTAGAAAAAGAAACGATGAAAATTCCAATGGACTATCCAATACAAGAAACGACAGAAGAATCGATTGATCAAGTGACGAGGACTTTAGGAATAGAAGAAACACAAGCATTGTTTCACGAAGTTCTAGTCACTCATAAGACAAGGATTGATGAGGTACTATTAACGGCATTAGGACAAGCTATCGTCGATTGTACAAATCAGCAAACCGTTTCTATTCATCTAGAAGGACACGGGAGAGAAGAGATGATTGAAGGTATTGATTTATCAAGGACAGTGGGCTGGTTCACGAGTATTTATCCCGTTCATCTCAATTTTCAAGGAACTCAGACACCTATTGAAGGGTTAAAGGCAGTCAAAGAGCAATTGCGTCGAATCCCAAATCGCGGAGTTGACTATGGTATTTTACGTTACTTGAATAAAGGATTACTTCCGTTTTATCAGCAAAAGCCTTCAATAAGCTTTAACTATTTGGGCCAATTTGATCAGGTGTTTTCAAGGGACTCTTTGTTTATGCAAGAGACAGGATTTACATTTTTAGATCATGCTCCAGATTCCAAACCATCTCATCTAATTGATGTTATCGGAATGGTGAAAGATGAAAAGTTACATTTTATTTGGATGTATAGTAGGGAACAGTTTTCTAAATTAAAAATTCAAGTGATAGCAGATGGTATGTTGAGGCATCTTCGTCAACTTATAAATAAACCAACAACAGAGTCTGCTTTTACGGTATCAGATTTTGCTGATGCAGAGGATCTTACGGAAGAAAGCTTGAGCAAAGTATTACTTAAATTAACAAAGAAGAGGGTGTAAAAATGGGAGACGTTATTGATATATATGGTTTATCACCTTTGCAAAAAGGAATACTGTTTCATACTTTATACGATCAAGATGATGAACATTCTTTTTCCTATATTGTACAAGTAGGTTTCTTGCTCGGGGGGCAATTGGATGTTGATACTTTTGAAAAGGCTTGGGAATATGTTATTAATCGACATGAGGTTTTACGTTCAGTATTTGTATGGGAGGAAGTAGAAAAGCCACTACAAGCGGTTTACCAACGTCTTCCTTTTACTATTCATCAAGAGGATTGGAGCACCTATCCACATGAGGAAAGGGTGAAGAAATTACAACAGTTTTTGAATGTAGATCGTAGAAAAGGATTTTTATTGGATGAAGCACCATTGATGAGAGTCACTGCGATTAAAGAAGCAAAAGAGGAAACGAGAATTATTTGGACACATCATCATATTTTGCTAGATGGATGGAGTGTGTCATTGGTCTTTAGTGAAGTGATGGAAGTTTATCTCAAGATGATAAAGGGAGAATTATTGACTCTTCCTAAATCTCTTCCTTATAAAAAATATATCCAGTGGATAAATAAACAAGATCAAAGTCAAGCAGAGGAATTTTGGAAAGAAGAATTAAAAGGGTTCTATGCACCTACGCCATTAGCAATGGAAAAAAAGGATCAAGGACAAGAGAAGGGCTATGGAGAGTGTGTTTATCAAGTATCTGAGAAACTTACTGAGAAGTTACAAGAGTGGGTACGAAATAGTCGATTAACGTTGAATACGTTAGTACAAGGTGCATGGGCTTATTTGATGAGTAGGTATAGCGGTGACAGTGACGTCGTATTTGGCGTAACTAGCGCTGGACGTCCTACTGATTTAATGGGAGCAGAGAATATGGTGGGGCTATTTATTAACACATTACCTACCAGAATTCGATTAACGGATAATACATCAGTAGTAGATTGGCTTCGTAAAATACAAATGAAAGAAATGGAACGAAGACAGTATGAGTATAATTCGTTGATAGATATTCAAGGCTGGAGTGAGGTTCCGCGAAATAGCTCCTTATTTCATACCTTGTATGTGTTTGAAAATTATCCAATTCAAGGTGAGAGAAATGATGATTTAAGATTACTAGATGTTACAAGCACGGAACAAACAAATTATCCTTTAACACTCATTGTAATGCCCGGTAAGAAAATTACTTTAAAGTTGATGTATGATCGAAGCTATTTTAATGAAGAAACAATAAATCTGATTCAGAATCACTTATTGCAAATATTAATTCAGATGACGAAGAGCCTAGATTCAAAACTATTTGAAATTACTCATTTAACAGAAGAAGAACAGATACAGTTACTAGAGGAATGGAATCATACTCAATTTAATTATTCGGCTGAAGGCATGATTCATACGATGTTTGAGGAGCAAGTTAAAAAAACACCGGAAGCAATCGCGGCTAGTTACGAAAATGAACAAATTACCTATAAAGAGTTGGAGAAGCGTGCAAATCAGCTAGCTCATTATCTACAAAAGCATGGTGTAGGCCCAGAGTCTCTAGTTGGGGTATATATGGAACGTTCATTACAAATGATGATAGCGTTATTAGGTATTCTAAAATCAGGAGCAGCGTATGTTCCACTTGACCCTACTTATCCAGAGAGTCGACTTCGATATATATTAGAGGATGCTGGAATCGAAGTACTAGTGACGGAAGAAAATTCTAAAAATTTGTTTGTATCTGAAAAAATAGAAACGATTTGTATGAATAAAGATTATACTGCAATTGAAAAAGAAGAATCAACCCCATGCATAAGTGGTGTAACAGGAGAAAATTTAGCGTATGTTATGTATACTTCAGGATCTACAGGGAATCCAAAGGGAGTAATGATTGAGCATCATTCAGTAATTAATTATCTAGAATGGATGCAACATAAATATCCGCTTTCTGAAAAGGATGTGGTCTTGCAGAAAACGCCATTCTCATTTGATGTCTCTGTTTGGGAATTGTTTTGGGGCATTCACGTTGGTGCAAGTGTATCTTTCCTACCTCCAGGTGGAGAAAAAGATCCTTCTATTATAGCTGAAGTGATTAAACAACATCAGGTTACTATAGTTCAATTTGTACCTTCGATGTTATCTGTTTTCTTAGACCACTTCAATCATATTGAATTGAACATGAATTGTTCGTCCGTACGCCATGTATTTTCTGGTGGAGAAGAACTAAGTTCAGGGTTGGTTAGACGATTTCAACAGAAATGGAATTATAGTGGACAAGTGAAATTAACCAACTTTTATGGACCAACTGAAGCCACTATATATGTGAATGCATTTGATATTCAGCCTAATCAAGAATTTGTTTCTATTGGGCAGCCAATACAGAACACGCAATTATATGTATTAGACCAAAATCAACGCTTGCAATCAATAGGAATTGAGGGTGAGTTATATATTGGTGGTGCTGGTTTAGCACGTGGATACTTAAATCGTCCGAATCTTACTGCTGAAAAATTCGTTTCGCATCCATATCGATTTGGGGAACGACTATATCGAACAGGAGATTCAGTAAGATATTTAACTGATGGAAATTTAGAATTTATAGGTAGAATGGACCACCAAGTCAAAATGCGTGGTTTTAGGATTGAATTAGGAGAAATTGAAGCGACTTTAGAAAAATGTTCGTTTATTAAAGAGGCTGTCGTATTAGTTAGAGAAGATCGTCCAGGTGATCAACGATTGGTTGCATATGTAATAAGCGATGGAAATACCGAGGAGTGGAGAGAGTATTTACAAAAACAATTACCGAATCATATGATTCCAGCGCACTTTATAGAGTTAGAACACTTCCCGCTTACTCCAAATGGGAAAATTGACCGAAAGGCCTTGCCAGCACCTGATGAGCAAGCTATTGAAGATTTAAATGTGCTACCTCGGACGCCATCGGAAGAGCTTATTGCCTCGGTTTGGAGTCAAGTGTTAGGAACAGAAAATATTGGCATTCAGGATTCCTTCTTTGAACGTGGTGGGCACTCACTACTTGCGACTCAAATTGTCTCTCGATTGCAAGAACTGTTCCAAATTAAAATTCCATTACGTGAACTTTTCAAGCACGATACAGTGGAAGCATTGGCGAAACGAGTGGATCAGTTACGAAAAGAAGATAAAAAACGAGAGGTTGCTCCTCTTGTACCTATGAAACGAGAAGAAGTTATCCCACTTTCCTATGCGCAGAAACGTCTATGGTTTATTGATCAATTAATGCCAAATAGTGCTATGTACAATATCCATGCAGCGTGTCGCTTAACAGGTGAATGGTCAATTGAAGCATTGGAGGTCGGATGGAATCAATTGTTGGAGCGTCATGAATCATTAAGGACGACAATTCTAGAACAAGAGGGTGAACCTTTTCAACAAGTTCAATCTCATGTGTTCAGGCATATTCCTCAAACGAATCTAACAGATCTTTCTTTGGAAGATAGGGAAAGAGAAATGAAACGCCTTATTCAAAACGAGGCGGAGGAACCATTTCATTTTGGACAAGGTCCTCTGATTCGAACACGAATATTGAAAGTGGACAGGGAAGAATGGGTTCTCATTTGTACGATGCATCATATTATTTCAGATGGATGGTCAATGGGAATCTTACTTGAAGAATGGATGGCTTTTTATGAAGGAGCACTAACCGGAAAACCAGTGGAATTGAAGGAGTTATCTATCCAATATGCAGATTTTGTTATGTGGCAGAAGGAATGGCAAAAAGAGGAGAGTTTGAATCAGCATCTTCAATATTGGAAGGAAGAATTATCTGGGGAACTACCGGTTTTACAATTACCGATGGATCGTCCTCGACCTGCAGTTCAAACCCATCGTGGTGCAAGTCAGTCCTTAATAGTGGCGAATTCCTTACAGGAAAAGCTCAAAGATTTAAGTTTGCAAGAAGGATGCACTTTATTTATGACATTGATGGCAGCGTATCAAAGCTTCCTTTCTCGTTATACAGGACAGGACGACATTATAGTTGGAAGCCCCATCGCTAATCGAAATGTGAAAGAGATTGAGGGATTAATAGGATTCTTTGCAAATACGTTAGTTTATCGAGCTGATTTCAGTGGAAATCCGACGTTCCAAGAACTATTGTCGCAGATAAGAAAAAAAGCACTAAAAGCATACGAGTATCAGGACATCCCATTTGAGAAAGTGGTAGAATCCGTAAAACCTGAACGGAATACAAGTCATTCACCAATATTCCAAACTATGTTTACTTTACAGAATACGAAACAAGAGTTTCTTCAGCTATCCGAAAGACAAATGGAACTCATGGAAAGCCATGTTTCTGTTGCCAAATTTGATTTGAGTTTATTTGCTTCTGAGACGGAAGAAGGATTATCACTAACCTTTGAATATAATACTGATTTGTTTAATGATACAACCATTAAACGTATGGTAAATCATTTTGAACATTGGTTAAATCAAATTGCCTCTTATCCAAAATGTTTATTATCAGAATTGAATATGTTATCGAAAGTGGAATATAAGCAACTACTAGAGGAATGGAATGAATCAGCCGTTATAGATATAGAAGATAGTACGATTCATACAATGTTTGAAGAACAAGTGGAAAAAACACCAGAAGCAATTGCAGTAGTGTGCGAAGATGAAGAACTAACATATCGAGAGTTGGACGAACGCTCGAATCAGTTGGCACATTATTTACAAAAAAATGGTGTAACATGCGAAACATTGGTTGGGATTTGCGTTACACGTTCATCCGAGATGATTGTCGGTCTCTTAGGAATTATGAAGGCGGGAGGAGCATATGTCCCAATTGATCCAGCGTATCCGGAAAGTCGACTGCAGTACATTTTAGAAGATGCTCAAATAAAGGTACTGGTGACACAGGAAAAGTTACAACAAAAAATGGTTATACCTACATTCGTTAACGTCATTTGTATTGATCGTAATCGAGCAGAAATAGAACAAGAAGTTACTACGGTATGCACGAGTGAAGTGACGGGTGATAACTTAGCCTATATTATCTATACTTCAGGTTCCACGGGAAATCCAAAGGGAGTAATGATTGAGCACAGGAATACAGTAACAATGATTCATTGGGCGCATCATACGTATTCTCGAAAGGAATTAGCGGGAGTATTAGCTTCAACTTCACTATCTTTTGATTTATCCGTTTTTGAAGTATTTGTTCCCTTAACGATGGGTGGTAAGGTGATTGTCGCTGAAAATGCTCTACATCTAGACAAGTTGTCTACCAAAGGTGTGACTTTGGTTAATACTGTGCCATCGGCAGCAAAGGAACTGGTTCGAGCAAAAACAATTCCTTCTTCAGTAAAGGTAATGAATTTGGCTGGAGAACCGTTGCCATATCCGCTTGTTCAAGATTTATACGAGAGAAGTACGATTGAGAAGGTGTTCAACTTATATGGACCGTCTGAAGATACTACGTATTCCACGTATCTGGAATTAGAAAAGGGTGTCATGCATAGGGTACCACCAATTGGTAAACCAATCTTCAATACAGAAGTATATGTATTGAGTGCTGAGCAAAAAATGGTTCCAATTGGTGTAGTTGGTGAGCTGTACATTGGTGGATCAGGGTTAGCACGTGGATATTTAAAACGCCCTGACTTAACGAAAAATCGATTTATACCGCATCCGTTTAAAGAAGACGAGCGAGTATACCGGACTGGAGATCTAGTAAGGTATTTGCCGGATGGAAATTTGGAGTATGTTGGAAGAATTGATCATCAGGTGAAAATTCGTGGGTTCCGGATTGAACTAGGAGAAATCGAGGCGGTATTACAAAAGCATACATTAGTTAACGAAGCTATTGTGATGGTGCGGGAAGATTATCCTGGCGATCCACGTTTGATTGCCTATGTTGTAGGAGACGGGGATGCTCAAAAGTGGCGTGATTATCTCAAGGACCAACTACCAAATTATATGATTCCATCCTATTTTGTTGGATTAAATGCATTTCCACTCACTCCTAATGGGAAAATTGATAGGAAGGCTTTACCAGCACCAGAGAAGCAGGAGATAGCAAGTTGTTATACTGCTCCTCGTACGTCTACGGAAAAAACAATTGTTTCGATATGGCATGAAGTTTTAGGCATGGAAAACATCGGAATTCAAGATTCGTTTTTTGAAATTGGTGGACATTCATTACTTGCTACGCAAGCTGTTTCCAATCTTAAAGAGGCTTTTGGAATCGAGATACCATTGCATGATTTATTTATGTTTCATACGGTGCAGCAATTGGCAGAACAGATTGATCAATTGCTCGATAACAAAAATCAAGAAATGCAGAATGATAGTAAGGAGAATATAAGCCTTCAAGATTATATTCAAAAAGAAGCAGAAGTGAGTAATGATGAAGAATTACTGGAACTGCTTAAGCAATTAGAAGAGTTATCAGAGGAAGAAGCACAAGGGATATTTGAGAGTAATTTGATTGAGGAAGGGGTAAAAAAATGAGAAGTGATTTACTTGCAAAGCTGAGTTCACTTTCTCCTGAGAAGAGAGCATGGCTTCAGAAGCAAATGCAAAAAAAGGAGAATAAAGAAGCACTCCCGTTGTCTTATGCACAACAACGTTTGTGGTTTATGGACAGATTTAACCCAAACAGTTCTTTATATAATATTCCAACAGTATGGCATCTAAAAGGAAATTGGATACCTGAAGCATTAGAGAAGGGATTCAATCGACTCATTGAACGTCATGAATCATTACGAACTGTTTTTAAAGAAATAGGAGAACAGCCTGTGCAACAAATTGTCGAATTCCTTCCTAGAGCATTACCTGTAAGGGATTACTCCCAACTTCCTCTAGAAGTAAAAGAAAAAGAGGTAGATAGTTTAATTGCGAGAGAAGCGCAAGAACCATTTGATTTAATGAATGGTCCTTTAATTCGTAATCAGCTTGTTCAATTAGAGAAGGATGAATGGTTATTACTGTGTACGATGCATCATATTATTTCTGATGCTTGGTCCATTGGTATATTCATGAATGAATTCCTTGCTTTCTATGAAGAAGAAACGGGCGGAAATCCTGCTAAATTAAGTTCATTATCTATTCAATATGCAGACTTTGCGAAGTGGCAAAAGGGGTGGTTGCAAGGTGATGTGCTAAATCGTCAGCTTACGTATTGGCAGGAAGAATTGTCTGGTGAGCTTCCTATCTTACAACTGCCAGTGGATCGACCTCGACCGGTTAAACAGACTTACTCTGGGGCTGCGCATCATGTGATTTTTCCTTATAAATTGCTCAGTCAATTGAAGGATATAAGTCGACAAGAAGGATCTACTTTATTTATGACTTTAATGGCCGCATACCAGAGCTTTCTTGCTCGTTATACGGGACAAAAAGATATTCTAGTTGGTAGCCCGATTGCAAATCGGAACCATAAGGGAGTAGAAGGATTAATTGGTTTCTTTGTTAATACGTTGGTTTATCGATCAGATTTGAGTGGCACCCCTACTTTTCGGAAGATTTTGAACCAAACAAAGAAAAAGGCGTTAAAAGCTTACGAATATCAAGATATACCATTTGAAAAAGTGGTAGAAGCTGTGCAACCTGAACGAAGCATGAGTCATTCCCCTATATTTCAGACCATGTTTACGCTACAGAATATAAAACAAGAACGACTAGATTTGCCTGATAGAAGTATTGAAATGGTAGAAAGTAATATGTCTATTGCTAAATTTGATTTGAGCTTAACTGCCTATGAAGTGGAAGAAGGTCTATTCGTCTCATTTGAATACAACACGGATTTATTTGATAGTAGTACCATTGCACGTATGGCAGGACATTTTGAGAACTGGCTAAATGAAATCACGTATCATCCAGATGAATCATATACAAAGCTGTCAATGTTATCGGATACTGAGCAAAAACAACTCCTAGAAGAATGGAATGATACGGACGTAGTTTATGGTCATGATTGTATGATTCATGAGCTATTTGAGCAGCAAGTTGCACGGACACCTGACGCAGTGGCGGTAGTTTATGAGGGTGGAAAGCTAACGTATCAAGAACTAAATGAAAAATCGAATCAATTGGCACATTTTCTACAAAAACGAGGTATCGGACCTGAATCATTGGTTGGTATATGTATTGAACGTTCTCCTGATATGATTATCGGTCTCTTTGGGATTTTGAAGGCAGGTGGGGCTTATGTCCCACTGGACCCAAGTTATCCTGAAAACCGCCTGAGATATATTTTGGAGAATTCACAAATTCAAGTGCTGTTAACAAAAGAGGCACTACAGGACTGGTTACCTAAAGATATTCAAGCAATTTGTTTAGACCGGGATCAAGTGATGATTTCTAAAGAGAGTAATTTAGCTCCGGTAAGTGGAGTAACAGCAAATAACTTAGCCTATATTATATACACTTCGGGTTCGACGGGAAATCCAAAGGGGGTAATGATTGAACATCATTCCGTTATCAACCGCCTACAGTGGATGCAGAAAAAATACCCATTGTCCGAGGAGGATACAATCCTACAAAAGACACCGTTTTCATTTGATGTTTCTGTATGGGAATTATTTTGGTGGTCATTTGTAGGAGCACGTGTTTGTTTACTTCCACCAGGAGGAGAGAAAGACCCTGCGGTGATTGAGGAGTATATTGAACGATATCGCGTGTCCACCATACACTTTGTTCCGTCGATGTTATCTACTTTCTTAGATTATATGGAACTATATAATTCGAAAAGGGATGTATCGTCTTTAATTCAAGTTTTTACTAGTGGAGAAGCGTTAAACACTGAGCATGTTCGCCGGTTTAAGGGGATCTTTTACAATGTTCAGCAAACAAAGTTAATTAACTTGTATGGTCCTACTGAAGCGACTGTGGATGTGACTTATTACGATTGTGATTTAGAAAAAGAAGCAATGATTATTCCGATTGGTCGTCCAATTGATAATACAGAGTTGTATGTGTTAGATCAATATCAACAAGTGGTCCCGATTGGTGTGGCAGGGGAACTTTACCTTGGAGGAGTAGGATTGGCACGTGGCTACTTCAATCGACCGGATTTAACTACTGAACGTTTTATTCCGCATCCTTTTAAGGACGGGGAACGATTATATCGAACGGGTGACTTGGTGAGATATATGAATGATCGTAACTTAGAATATATTGGAAGAATAGATAACCAAGTTAAAATTAGAGGATTCCGAATTGAATTGGGAGAAATTGAAGCAGCTTTACATGATCACTCATCTGTAAAAGAGGCAGTCGTGTTGGTGAAGGAAGAACGACCAGGAGATAAGCAGTTAGTAGCTTATGTAGTGGGTGAAGGGGATGCTGGAGAATGGCGTGAATATCTCAAGAAGCAATTACCACATTATATGGTTCCGGCATACTTTTTCCAAATTGAAGGTATGCCACTCACTCCAAATGGTAAAGTGAATCGGAAAGCATTATTGGAATTAGAAGAACAGTTCATAAGTGAAGATATTACTTCATCACGAACACCAGTGGAGGAGCTCATCGTTTCCGTTTGGAGCCAAGTGTTAGGAATAAAAAATATTAGTGTTCAGGATTCCTTTTTTGAAATCGGTGGTCATTCACTACTAGCTACTCAAGTAGTGTCACGTTTACAGAGAATTTTTCAAATCGAATTACCAGTACGTGAACTATTTGAATATACAACGGTGGAGTCACTGGCAAAGCGATTAGAACAGTTACGTAAAGGAGATAAAAAACGAGAGATTCCGCCACTAATACCAATGAAACGAGGAGAAGCTATTCCACTATCTTATGCCCAACAACGTTTATGGTTTATTGATCAATTTACACCTAATAGTGCCCTTTACAATATGCCAATGGTATGCCGTCTTACAGGGAATTGGCTACTTGAAGCATTGGAAACGGGATGGAATCAACTAATAGAACGTCATGAATCACTGCGGACGGTCTTTCAAGAGGTGAATGGTCAACCCGTACAGCAAATTGAACCGTATGCTTTTCAATCAATTCCGAAAACGGATTTAACTATGCTTTCTTCTGAAGATCAAGAAGAAGAAGTTAAACGTTTAATTCAACAAGAAACAGAAGTACCATTTGATTTAACAGAGGGTCCATTAATCAGGACAAGTATTTTGCACGTGGGAGAGGAAGAATGGATACTCCTTTGTACTCTACATCATATCATTTCAGATGGATGGTCAATGGGAATCCTACTTGAAGAATGGATGGCATTTTATGAGAAAGCAACGGATGGAAAGGTAGCGGAACTTGAACCATTACCGGTTCAATATGCCGACTTTGCTCAGTGGCAAAAAGGATGGTTAAAGGAGGAGGTGCTTGATCAACAACTCCAATATTGGAGGGAAGAATTGTCTGGGGAGCTTCCTGTACTCCAACTTCCTGTGGATCGCCCGCGTCCCGCAATACAAACTCATCACGGGTCGACATACACTATGGTGCTGCCAAGCACGCTACATGATAAATTGAATGAACTTAGTCGAAAAGAAGGGGCTACGCTCTTCATGACGCTTTTAGCTGCATATCAAAGCTTTCTATCTCGTTATACGGGACAAGAAGATATTCTGGTCGGAAGCCCAATTGCGAATCGGAATTATAGAGAAATTGAAGGACTAATTGGTTTCTTCGTTAACACGCTGGTTTATCGAGCTAATTTGAGTGGTAGACCGACATTTCAAGATGTACTGTATCAGGTTCGTCAAAAGGCATTGAAGGCGTATGAATATCAAGATATTCCATTTGAAAAAATTGTAGAAGTTGTGCAACCGGAGCGAAGTACAAGTCATTCGCCAATTTTCCAGACTATGTTCATCTTGCAAAATATGAAACAAGAGTTACCGGTGTTATCTAGTAAAAGTATTGAAATGATAGAAAGCCATAGCCCAATTGCAAAGTTTGATTTAAGTGTAATGGCAGTTGAGACGGAAGAGGGATTACTTTTTACTTTTGAGTACAATAAGGATTTATTCAATGCTACTACTATTGAACGGATGGCAGGACACTTTGAGAAATGGCTACATGAAGTTTCTCATCGCCCACAAAATCCGTTGCATAACCTGAGCATGCTATCAGAACCCGAGCGTACTTTGTTATTAGAAACATGGAATGACACTGTAATAGAAATGTCTCATCAGGGTCTTATTTGCGACAAATTTGAGGAGCAAGTAGCAAGGCGTCCTGATGCGATTGCGATAGTTGATCAAACAAAACAGTGGACTTATGGTGAACTGGATACACAAGCAAATCAGTTGGCAAATGTTTTACAGCGAAAGGGAGTAGCCCCAGAGTCAGTGGTAGGGGTTTATCTTCCGAGGTCAGCTGAGCTAATGGTAAGTTTACTAGGCATTTTAAAAGCTGGTGGAGCTTATGTCGTTTTAGATCCGTTGTATCCAAAATCAAGGTTAGAATACATGATTGAAGATGCAGGGATTCAATTTGTAGTGACGGCGGAAGGACAAGAAGGCCATTTCGCACACGTCGAAATGGTGAGGTTAGAAGAATTAACGGTGGAAAGCGTAATCGCACCTACACGTCAAATAAATCCAGAGAACTTAGCCTATATTGTTTATACCTCTGGTTCTACAGGAAAACCGAAGGGTGTCATGGTTGAATATCGCTCATTAATGAATATGGTTTCTTGGCATCAGGAAGTTTATCATATTTCAGCAGAGGATCGTGCGACTCAGATTGCAGGGGTTGCTTTTGATTCGGCTGTGCAGGAGATTTGGCCGTATCTAACTGCTGGCGCAGCACTCTACTTGTCAACAGAGGAACTGAGAATTAATCCAGAAGCACTAAGGGACTGGCTCATTGATTCACGAATAACAGCTAGCTTTGCACCTACGCCTATTCTGGAAAGGCTCTTGAAATTATCTTGGCCAGATAAAACGGATCTTCGTTTTATCATTACTGGTGGGGATCAATTAACGCAGTACCCATCTAACGATATTCCTTTTGCGGTAATTAATCAGTATGGTCCATCGGAAAATACCGTTGTTACCACAGATTGTTATGTACCTGTAGGAGTGACAACAGGTACGCCATCGATTGGTCGACCGATTGCAAATACAGAAGTTTATGTGTTAGATTCTCATCTTCAGCTAGTACCAATTGGCGTAATTGGAGATCTCTATATTGGAGGGAAGAGTCTTGCACGTGGATATGCTAATCGTCCGGATCTTACAAAGGAAAAATTTATTCCACATCCTTTCAAGTCAGGAGAACGTCTCTATTATACAGGAGACAAAGCAAGTTATCTTTCTGATGGTAATCTCCAGTTCCATGGACGTATAGATGACCAAGTAAAAATTCGTGGTTTCCGGATTGAATTGGGAGAAATAGAAGCTGTTTTGCAGGCACATTCTTCTGTGAAAGAAGCAGTTGTATTGGTACGAGAGGATAATCAAGGTGATAAGAGATTAGTAGCTTATGTAGTTGGTGAAGGAAGTGTCCATGAATGGCGAGAACATCTACAAACACATTTACCAAATTACATGGTTCCAACAAACTTTATTGAGATGGAATTTTTACCACTTACACCGAATGGAAAACTTGATTTGAAGGTATTGCCTATACTTAGTGAACAATCCGCTGAAAATACTGTATACACAAGAACTCCGCTGGAAGAACTTATCGCTTCAGTGTGGAGTCAAGTGCTAGGAATAGGAGACATTGGTGTTCAAGATTCTTTCTTTGAGCTTGGTGGTCACTCTCTACTTGCTACACAAGTGGTCTCGCGCTTACAGGAAGTCTTTCAAATCAAATTGCCAGTACGTGAACTGTTCGAATATTCAACGATCGAGGCATTAGCGAAACGAATGAATCAGTTACGTAAGGGGAATGAAAAACGAGAAATTCCACCATTGGTGCCGATGGAACGTGGAAATAATATTCCACTATCTTATGCCCAACAGCGCTTATGGTTTATTGATCAATTTGCACCTAATAGTGCCCTTTATAATATGCCAATGGCATGCCGCCTTACAGGGAATTGGTTACCTGAAGCATTGGAATTGGGATGGAATCAGTTGATAGAGCGTCATGAATCTTTGCGGACTGTATTTTATGAAGAGGATGGCCATCCTGTGCAGCAGATTCAACCGTACGTTTTCCGTCCGCTTCTGCAAATGGACTTAAATAAGCTTTCATTAGAGGAGCGAGAAAGAAAGCTGGAGCAATGGATTCAAACTGAAGTCGAATCTCCATTTGATTTAGAACAAGGGCCATTATTCCGTGGGAAACTCATAAGAATTTCAGAAGAAGAATGGGTTCTTCTGTGTAATATGCATCATATTATCTCGGATGGGTGGTCGATGGAAATCTTGCTTCAAGAATGGATGGCATTTTATGAGAATGCGATTGGTGAAAAACAAGCAGAGCTGGAACCACTACCAGTTCAATATGCCGATTTTGCTCAGTGGCAAAGAGACTGGTTGAAAGATGAAGTACTATATCAACAGCTTGCATATTGGAAGGAAGAATTATCTGGTGAGTTACCAGTCTTAATGTTGCCAATGGATCGTCCGCGTCCGCCAGTGCAAACCCATCATGGATTAACTCATAATGTTTTGTTGTCACGCTCATTACTGGATAAATTAAACGAACTAAGTCGTCAAGAAGGGGCCACACTTTTCATGACCTTATTGGCATCGTATCAAAGTTTCCTTGCTCGTTATACGGGACAAACGGATATTATTGTTGGTAGCCCAATTGCAAATCGAAATTATCGAGAAATTGAGGGGCTGATTGGTTTCTTTGTCAACACTTTGGTTTATCGAGCTGATTTAAGTAATGCACCGGCATTTCAAGAGTTGTTATCTCAAGTACGGATAAAAGCATTGAAGGCGTATGAGTATCAAGATGTTCCGTTTGAGAAAATTGTAGAGGTTATCCAACCTGAACGAAATACAAGCCATTCTCCGATTTTTCAAACCATGTTTACTTTGCAAAATACGGGACAGAAGCTACCAGAATTACATGGAAGAAATATAGAAGTAATGGAAAGTAATGCTCCAATCGCTAAGTTTGATTTAAGTTTAACTGCTGCAGAAGGGGAAGAGGGTTTATTACTTACTTTTGTTTATAGAACTGATTTATTTGACAGCTTAACTATTGAATCCATGGCTGAACATTTTGGGAACTGGTTGAATGTAATCGTGGAGAATCCTGATAAATCATTAGCTAAGTTGCCTATATTATCAGGATTACAGCAAAAACAGTTGGAAGAGTGGAATAATGGTGCTGTAGCATATCCACAGGAAAGTACAATTCATCAGCTGTTTGAAGAGCAAGTAAATCGTACACCTGATGCGGTAGCAGTGGTAGATGAAAAACAGCAGTTAACGTATCGAGAGCTGAATGAAAAAGCTAATCAATTGGCCCACTATCTTCAGCAATGCGGAATTGGGAATGAATCATTGGTTGGACTTTGCTTTGAGCGTTCAATTGAGATGGTTGTTAGTATTATGGGGATTTGGAAGGCTGGAGCAGCCTATGTTCCATTAGACCCATCATATCCAGAAAGTCGCCTACGATATATTTTGGAGGACACTGGAATTCAAGTATTAGTTACGAACGAGTCATTGAAAGATTGGATACCTAAAGAAATCAAGATAGTTTGTCTAGATAAGGATCAAACAATGATTTCGCAAGAAAGCATTCTTTCACCAAAATGTGAAGTAACAGGAGAAAACCTAGCGTATGTTATCTATACTTCGGGATCGACAGGGAACCCAAAGGGTGTCTTGATACAGCATCATTCTGTAATAAACTTGTCGCATGGTTTACAAAAAGAGGTTTTCGAAGATGAGATACCATCTAACATGCATGTCGGTTTAAATGCGTCAATTGCCTTTGATGCATCTATTCAGCAATTACAAATGCTGCTTTATGGTTCAAGTTTGTATATTATTCCAAGCGAAGTACGAAGTGATCCGGAGCAGTTTGTAGCTTATATTAGGGAGAACAAGTTAGAAATCTTTGATATAACACCTTCATTGCTTCAATTACTTATAGATGTCGGATTGTTAGAAACGTGCGATGGCGTTCATGTTCCAAGTAAGGTACTGGTTGGTGGTGAAGCAATTATGCCGTCATTATGGGAACAGCTAGTAGAGACTGATAAAATCCAGTTTTATAATGTATATGGTCCTACAGAATGTACGGTTGATGCAACATGCTATCATATCAAAAAAGATAGTAAGAGAGTAACAATTGGGCGTCCATTGCCTAACATCCAAACTTATGTATTAGATAGAAATAGGTTGCCAGTTCCAGTTGGTGTAATGGGGGAACTTTATATCGGAGGAGCAGGTCTAGCAAGGGGGTACTTGAATCGTCCAGAGTTAACATCCGAACGATTTATTTCTCATCCATTCAAAGAAGGCGAGAGGTTATATAGAACAGGTGATCTTGTGAGATATCTTCCTGATGGTAATATAGACTACTTAGGAAGAATGGATAATCAAGTGAAGATTAGAGGATTTCGAATTGAACTTGGAGAGATTGAGTCGACTTTACAAGAGCATGACTTAGTAAAAGAGGCAGTTGTAATGGTTAGGGAAAATCAGTCGGGAGATAAGAGGCTGGTAGCTTATGTAGTGGGCGAAGGCAGTTTAGAAGAATGGCGAGAGTATCTTAAAACAAAACTGCCAATCCATATGATACCTTCCTACTTTGTCGAAATGAAAGAATTACCGCTAACCATTAATGGAAAGATTGATCGGAAATCGTTACCTATACCAGATTATCAAGGAACACAAGAAGGATACGTGGCCCCAAGAAATGAACGTGAACATAAGCTTTCTATCATTTGGGAACGTGTGCTAGGTTCAAAACGTATTGGTATGAATGATAACTTCTTTGAAATTGGTGGAGATTCAATTCTTAGCATTCAGATTGTCTCGCGCGCGAAGCAAGTTGGTTTACAATTGACACCAAAACAAATATTTGAACACCAAACAATTGCTGAGTTGGCGCAAGTAGTCAAAGAAGAACAAGGTGTACAAGCTGAACAGGGAATTATAACTGGAGAGACGATACTTACACCTATTCAGCAAAGGTTTTTTGCACAAAATCATCCTAACCCACATCATTGGAATCAATCCATGTTCTTTAGAACGAAAGAGAAATTGGACATAGGATCACTGGAAAAGGCGGCAGGTAACCTTCTACTTCATCATGATGCTCTGCGTTTAAGATATGAACGTTTACCTAATGGGGTTTGGAAACAGTGGAATGAAGGAATAGAAGAACAATTGATGCTTACTGTCATTTCATTAGACGAAGTGCCGGAAGCTGATTGGCATCAGGTTATTCAAAAAGAGATTAATATTGCACAAGAAAGTTTGAATTTACATGATGGTCCGCTAATGAGAATGGTGTATTTTGATGAAGGTGAGCACGCTGGCCGATTATTTTGGACAATTCATCATTTAGCCGTGGATGGTGTTTCTTGGCGAATTTTATTGGAAGATTTGCAAACAGCATATACGCAAGTAGTCCAAGGGCAGAAAATTCAATTACCTATGAAGAGTACATCTTTTAAAGAATGGTCGGAGAAATTACAGCATTACGCTGAAACTGGCCTATCAAAAGAAGTGCTACATTACTGGGAGGAGCAGGCTGAACAAGACGTAGTTAAATTGCCGGTAGATGGTACTATAAGTAATCCAGTAAGCGCAGTAACTGAGGAAATTACTGTGGTGTTAAATGAGAATGAGACCCGTATGTTATTGCAAGAGACTTTAAGCACTCACCGTGTCCAAATCAATGAAGTATTATTAGCAGCATTAGTACAAGCTACGGCAGCATGTACGGGGCAGCCGATATTGAGCGTAGATTTAGAGGGACATGGTCGAGAAGAGATTATTGAAGATGTTGATTTATCGAGAACTGTGGGATGGTTTACAAGTATTTCCCCAGTTCATTTAAATATTACTAGTGCTAATACGCCAATTGAAGCATTAAAAGCAGTTAAAGAACAAGTTCGCAAAATTCCTAATAAGGGTGTTGATTATGGGGTGTTGCGTTACATGAACGCAACAATGTGTGAGCAATTAAGCTCCCAATATACACCGTCTATTAGTTTTAACTATCTTGGACAATTTGACCAAATGTTTTCTAGCGATGCAATGTTTATTCCGGAGAACGAATTTAAGCGTTTAGATCATGCTGCCGGTTCCAAGCGATCGCATGTAATTGATGTAATTGGGGTTGTAACGGATGGAAAACTTCAGTTCACTTGGGTATACAATGTTGGACAATTTGCCAAATCAACGATTCAAAGTATTGCACAGAATATGCTATATCAACTGAGTACATTGATTCAATTTTCAGATAGAGAATCTGCACTGACCATTTCGGATTTTGCAATGGCTAATCTTAGCCAAGAAGGTTTGACAAATGTACTAAACAAAATGCATCGCGGAAAGAACAATCAGATTACTGATTTATATCCACTATCACCTTTGCAAGAAGGTATGATTTTCCACACATTGCATGACCAAGGAGATGAACATGTTGCACCGTATATAGTGCAATTGAGTTTTATGATTCGAGGAAAAATGAATATTCCTACATTTGAGCAGGCGTGGAAATCTGTAATTCAGCGGCATGAAATTTTTCGTACAGGATTTGTATGGGACGAAATTGAAGAACCTGTACAAGTGGTGTATGAAAATATCCCATTTAAAGTGAATAAAGAAGACTGGCGTACAATGACAAGTGAAGAGATAGAGGAAAAAAGAAAAGTCTTTTTGGCATTAGATCGAAAACAAGCCTTCCAATTTGATGAAGCACCATTGATGCGGGTAACAGTCATTCAAGAAGGTGAGGAAGAATATCGGATTGTTTGGACCCATCACCATATTTTACTGGATGGATGGAGTTTACCATTAGTATTTAATGAATTACTTACAGTCTATCAGAAGAGAATGAATGGAGAAGCTGTGAAGTTACCTAAGTCCTCACCATATAAGAAATATATCCAATGGTTAAGAGAGCAAGATAAGGAGCAGGCGGAACAATTCTGGAGAGAGAAGCTAAAAGGTTTTACTGCGCCAACTTTGCTGGGCTTAGAAAGTAAAGAGGAAGAAAAAGGTTACACAGAGAAGGTTACGTATTTATCAGAAGAGCAGACTCAAGCGTTACAAGGATGGGCGAAACGCAATAAACTTACTTTGAGTACAGTAATTCAAGGTGCATGGGCATATCTCATGAGCCGATATAGTGGAGAAAATGACATTGTTTTTGGTGTAACAAGCTCAGGGCGTTCTACGGAGATTATTGATGTTGAAAACATCGTAGGTCCTTTCATTACAACGTCACCGACGCGAATTCAATTGATGGATGATATAAAATTAATAGATTGGTTGCAGAAGATACAAGAGGAAGAGATAGAAAGAAGACAATATGAGTATGCTTCTTTGACAGAGATTCAGGGGTGGAGTGAAGTTCCTAGAGGAATACCGCTGTTCAATAGTTTATATGTGTTTGAAAATTATCCAGTGAAAGAGGAGTCTTCAGAAAATCTGGAAATTGGTGAATTGGAAGGGGTAGAACAAACCCACTACCCATTAGGGTTAGCTGTAGTTCCAGGAATCCAGTTATCGTTAAAGTTAATGTATGACCGTAGTAAGTTTAATAGAGTAACCATTGAACAAATGCTGGGTCATTTACACAAAGTGTTAATGCAAATGCTCAAAAACATTGATCAAAATCTATCGGAGCTAGTATATATTACGGAAGCTGAACAAAGAAAGCTATTGGAAGAATGGAATAATAATACTATATCCTATCCACGTGAGAATGCAATCCATCAACTATTCGAAGAGCAAGTAAATCGTACGCCTGACGCGTTGGCAGTGGTAGATGAAAAACAGCAACTAACATATCGAGAGCTGAATGAAAGAGCTAATCAATTAGCCCATCATTTACAGAAATGTGGAATTGGGACAGAGTCATTAGTTGGCCTTTGCTTTGAGCGTTCAGTTGAGATGGTTGTTGGTCTCATGGGAATTTGGAAGGCTGGAGCATCCTATGTTCCATTAGATCCATCGAATCCGGAAAGCCGCCTACAATATATTTTAGAAGACACAGGAATTAAAGTGTTAGTTACAAATGAAGTATTACTAGGCTGGATTCCTAAAGACATTAAGACAGTTTGCCTAGATAGGGACCAAGCAATGCTTTCTCAAGAAAGCAAACTTTCACCAATATGTGAGGTAACAGGGGAAAACTTAGCGTATGTTATCTACACTTCTGGTTCGACAGGGAATCCAAAAGGAGCTTTAGTACAGCACCATTCTGTAATAAACCTATCCTATGGTTTACAAAAAGAAGTTTTCTCACATGAGATACCTAGTAATATGCGCGTCGGTTTGAATGCATCAATTGCCTTTGATGTATCTATTCAGCAATTACAAATGCTGCTTTATGGTTCAAGTTTATATATTATTCCAAGTGAAGTTCGCACTAATCCAGAACAATTTGTGTCCTATATTAGGGAGAATAAATTGGAAATGTTTGATATGACACCTTCATTACTTCAATTACTAATAGATGGAGGATTGCTAGAAATAAGTGCTGATGTTCATGTACCAAGCAAGATATTGGTCGGTGGTGAAGCAATCATGCCGTCATTATGGGAACAGCTAGTAGAGACTGAAAAGATTGATTTTTATAACGTATACGGTCCTACAGAATGTACGGTTGATGCAACATGCTATCATATCAAAAAAGATAGTAAGAGAGTAACAATTGGACGTCCGTTGCCGAACGTTCAAACTTATGTATTGGATAAAAATTTGTTACCTGTTCCAGTTGGTGTAACAGGTGAGCTATATATTGGGGGTGCAGGTATAGCGAGAGAATACTTGAATCGCCCAGAATTAACAGCAGAGCGATTCATCTGTCATCCATTTAATGAAGAAGAGCGTTTATATCGTACGGGAGATTTGGTTCGTTATTTACCTGATGGTAATTTAGATTACTTGAGAAGAATTGATAATCAAGTGAAAATTAGGGGCTTTCGTATTGAACTTGAAGAGATTGAAGCGAGTATAGAGAGGCATCCATTGGTAAAAGAAGCAGTAGTTTTGGCAACAGAGGATAAATTAGGAGAGCAGAGATTGGTTGCTTATGTAGTTGGAGATGGTAGTATGCATGAGTGGCGTGAGTATCTCAAGACACAAGTACCAAATTATATGGTTCCCGCACACTTTATTAAGGTAGACGAGATTCCTCTTACAACGAATGGCAAAGTTGATCGAAAGGCATTGAACAATTTAACTATTCATAGAGAAAATAACTTCTCTACACCAATCATTCCAAGGGATGAAATTGAATATCAGTTGATTAAAATCTGGCAGGATGTGTTACAGATAGAAGATGTCTATGTAAATGATGATTTCTTTAATAGAGGAGGACACTCTCTCCTTGTAATTAAATTAGTTTCAAAAATTAGGGAGAAGTTTGGAAAAGAGATTAAGGTTTCAACATTGATTAAGAATCCAACATTGGAAGGAATCGCATGCCTTATTCGTGATAAGCATGATATGACGAAATCAGTAGCAGCACTAGTTCCACTACAAGAATCAGAAAAAAGCCCTTTCTTCTGTGTTCATCCGTTTATGGGGAATGTATTCTGTTACATTCAACTAGCAAGATTACTTAAGAACCATTGTTCATTTTATGGTTTACAGAATCCTCTTATAGAAAAGGAAGAAATTGATGAATTGACCTTGCCGGAACTAATTCAACTTTACATTGAAGAAATCAAACGTGTTCAGCCAGAAGGCCCATATCGTCTTGGAGGATGGTCTTTAGGCGGTGCAATTGCTTATGAAATCGCAACTGTGCTAAAGAATCAAGGTGAGGAAGTTGAGTTGTTGATACTAATGGATACTAAAGTACCTTCAGAGCAGGACTATAAAACAACGGAGGATATGCTCTCATATATATATGAGCATTTCATTTCTAGAGATTTTACTGAGCGGATGGAAGGCCTCTTCCATGAACAAGATATGCTTGTAGAGCGATTAATTATGGAAGGAGTACTCCCGCCTGATGCAGATCTTATGAATTTGAAGCAAGTTATCAATGCTCATAGGAAATGCCTGAACATAATGGCAGATCATGATTTAATACCATACTCTGGAGAAGTTCTCTATTTTAGTGCTGAGGAAGGAAAAGAGTTGTTTACAGATTGGGGACCTTTATTAAAAGGAAGAGTAAATAAGTATTCTGTCCCTGGATCACATGAGGAAATAGTAGACTTCCCCGCAGTTGAAAAGATAGCTAAGTACCTATTAAATGAATTTGAAGGGATAAAAGAAACATCCCTTTCATTAACTGAAAAGTAGAGAGTGCAAAAGATGCAACGCTATGAACGAAAAGGGCAGCCCAATAACTGCAAATAAAGTGTAGGCAATAATGAATATATCAAGAGTATTACTTTTTAAGAGGATAATGTAAAAAGTAATTGGTAGAGACATAGAAATCTTTGTAATAGAAGCGAATGCCTGATGATATTACTGAGGAAAGGTGCATATTTTCATTGATATGTAAATATGCACCTTTTCTATCGTATTTGCAATTTAATAAAGTTAATTTGAATTTATGTAACGCACATATATGAAGCCATCTTTTAAAAAAGGAAGTGATTTATCATACACATTCAAGCTGTGAAAATACCAAAGAATATTGAAAGTCATTTGTTTAAGCAACTTAGTAACTTGGTTTCAAATGAGAAGAAAGAACGAATGAAGCGTTTATTAAACTCATGTGACGTTAATAGGACCCTGATAGGGGATTTACTAATCCGATCTCTAATCTGCCAAAAGTATAAAATTAATAATGAAGAAATTAGATTTAAATATAATGAGTATGGAAAACCTTTTGTTGAAAATTTTTCTGACTTTCATTTTAATCTGTCACATTCAGGAGAATGGGTGGTTTGTACTACTGCTAATTTTAATGTGGGTATTGATATAGAAAAGATTTCAGAGATAGAGGCTCTTAAATTAGCAAAAGAATTTTTTTCAGCGGATGAATTTTATGATATATCTAATATGAATTCTGATGAACAAATTAATTGTTTTTTTGATTTATGGACATTAAAAGAAAGCTATATAAAAACGATTGGAAAAGGGCTTTATACCCCATTAAATTCATTCTCTATAAAAAAAGAATCACGAACTTTAATTTCATACAAGAATATACCTAAAAACTTTTACTTTAAACAATATAACATTGATCCAAATTATAAGTTATCTGCTTGTGCAACAAGGGATGAATTTCCGCAAGAGATAATAATTAAAGACATTTATGCAATTTGCCAAAATATATACAAATTTGAAAGTAAGGAGAAAATCAATGCAGAAGACTAAACTTTTTTGCTTTCCACATGCTGGGGGATCTGCGTTTAGTTACGCAAAATGGAAAAATCACTTTAATCCATATATTGAGGTAGTCCCGATAGAGTTAGCTGGTAGAGGATATAGAATTGAAGAAAACTTGTACCAAAGTATGGAAGAGGCAGTAAATGATGTCTACAATAAAATAGTTATGCAGATAGATGATTCGCCCTACATTCTTTTCGGGCATAGCATGGGAAGTTTGATCGCCTATGAAGTAGCCAGAAAAATAAAAGATTCTAAAAACGTATCGCCTGAATTTCTTGTTTTGTCCGGTAGAAATCATCCAAATAGTAAAATAAAAAATATCCGACATAATCTTTCTAATGAGCAATTTAAAAGAGAAGTTATTGCAATGGGAGGTACACCATCTGGGGTACTGCAATCAGAAGAATTAATGGAGATTTTTCTCCCTATTCTAAGAGCAGATTTTAAAATCGTTGAGACGTATATTCATGACAAAAATACACAACCATGTGATATTGATTTTCTTATATTTAATGGGGAAAATGATGAATTTACTACATATGATCAAGTAATAAAATGGGAACGATACACAAGTAAAACGTGTACTTTTCATTCTTTTGAAGGTAATCATTTCTTTCTAAATGAAAATATTGAAGAAATAGCAAATAGTATTAAAAGAAAGTTAGATTCTAAAAGATTATCAAATAGTTTTTAGTTTTTTAAGTATACTCATAGCTAACAAAGAAAAATATGAAAGATGAAAAATACAGGCATTGCTGAAATTTTATTGAATATATGCATAGAATCCTAAACGAACTGTTTAAAGGCAGAGACTCTAAGCAAAATGTATATGAATTAACTTTAGTTTAAGTTGGCTTTACCTATAATACCATTTAGAGTCTTTATTATACTTAGTACAAAGTACATAACAGTTAGGGATGCTGTATGTAAAGCTAATGAATAATATGTGAAGTGAAAAGGCTGACTCTTATAATTATGAGTGGGCCTTTTGGTTTTATGGATATCAAATTAGTGAGCAACATTTCAAAGCGTATCTTGTGATATAACTAAGTAGATTTTTTTAAACAAGGGGATGATGAGATGAATAAATTGAAGGGGAAAATTGCATTAGTAACAGGGGCTAGTAGAGGGATAGGTCGAAGTATTGCCTTACATTTGGCACAGGCTGGTGCGTTAGTCGTTGTTCACTATAGTAAAAGAAAAGAAGAAGCAGAAAGTGTAGTGGATAAAATTAAAAAAGATGGCGGTTCCGCATTTGCGATTCGTGCAGACTTAAGTACTTTTAATGGCATTAATAAATTGTATTCAATGATGGATCAATCTCTTCAAAAATATATAGGTGATACTACATTTGATATCCTTGTAAACAACGCTGGAATTGGGCAGGTGTTAACGATAGAGGAATTTACGTTTGAAATATATGTAATGTTTAGATACCTAAAGGAGTCTACGTTTTTTTAGTAGGGTCTTTCTAGCTAATGATAAGGTACCAGCAAATAAACTATTTTGTCTAATTGACAAATAGAAAGTTTACATAACGTTTTTCTGGTAAACAATTATGAGTCAAATAGTGTGATCAATTAAGTTATTTAGTCCTAAATCATAAGATTTTAATACAAAATACTATAATTTGATTAATAATAGTAGTGAAAAAAATATTAAATATATCTAAGTTTTAAAGCGAATATTAGAAACTGGTGTACCGCATTCTTATTTCAATAGCACATATGCAAGTATTAAAGTCCAGAACTCATCTGGTAGCGTTATGTACAATAAGGAAATTATGGGAAATAGACAACAAAATGCTGAAACCCAAACAGTACCTGTAAAAGAGGGAGATTATATAGAATTTACTCATATAGGAGGAGAAGCAGCAAAGGAAAAAACACGCGCGACTTTAACTAACCTTGAGAATGGAAAACAGGAATATATCGGAAAGAAAAGAACATATGGGGTTACATCTACAGGATTAATAAGACAATAAACGTATAAAAAAGTTGGGGAAATCCCCAACTTTTTTATACGTTTTAGTCAAGAAGATTCCTTCTTCAAGGAATGCGAAGTGAGTAGGTAGAGGTAAATTGGCTTCGAATAAGGTATGGCAGGAAGCTTTATCAATAAGTATGCAAATATTTAAAAAACTAATTTTTATACAAAAAGTGTATACTTACGACAAAAAAATTTACTTTAACCAACAATTTTGTTTTTAGTAAATTTAAGGTGTGTAATTAATATACATTTTTCGAGGAAAACGCAGAATTCTGTCAAATTATCTTCATTTACATGACTGTGAACGTGGTATAAAAATGAAGCATATCCAAAATTATTAAAGGGGCTGAAAAAATGATTAAAAAACTTATTATTGGTTCTATTGTTTTAGGAACAGCAATAGGAGTAAGTAAACCTACATTTGCTTCAACAAATTATTCTCCATCACAGTTTCAAGATAGGGGAGATGCCCAAGTTCAATCAATACCATCGCCATGGCAGTATTTAGGGCAAACCTCTAGGGAACTTCAAATTAAAACTAAGGATCCAAAAGTGCTTGCTTTTGAATTAGCAAAAGAAGCTCCATTTTACGAAGATGAATTAGTGGATGTGTGTTTTGCAATCTTAAGAGAAAATGTAGATGTAGTATATTGGACAAGTAAGGAATGGGCTAGATTTGAAGTAGGAAATTACGAGTTTAAACATGAAATGAAAATTTATAGAGATAAAGAACGTCAGCAATTAATTACTTCAATAGAATCATAAAAAAAGAAGCTATCTTTAGTAAGATATGCATCCAATAATGTAGACAGGAAAAGAGAGCACATAAAACTGTTGCGATATTGGAAAATAAACTAAAAAAACAAGTATAATTACTTGTTTTTTTAGTTACAGTAATTATTTAGAAGGCTTAGCTTGTATATGTTCACATATATTTATTGGATAACCATAATCCTCTCTATACTATGATTGGGATACAAAAGCTAGAAAGGTATCAATCCATTTATTCTTAAATTGAATTAACATTCTTCCGTCATGGTAGGTTTCGTTATATTTTGAAAAAACACTTCACAAACAATATGTATTACTTTATGGGAACATTATTAAATTTGAACGATATTAACAATGCTTTGTTGATAATTAGCTAAAAAAGTATTGTACGATTAAATGTATTGTGTTACATTTGTGTTACAAGGTTGTTACGAAATATTATAATTATTTCTATATCATTTCCTTTTGTTTCTTTAATATTACGAAAGGTATAGATGTTTTATGTGTATAGGAGTGTGTGTAGTAAAGAGTCTGAGTTGAAAATACGTGCACACTTTAAATTTCCTTTCTGTCTGAATGAAGAAGACTACCAACTAATTAAAGGGTTCAAAGTAACAACTTTAAATAAAATGTGCTTCCTTTCCCACACACAATTTAGTACATATTTAAAGTACAGCTTAGTTGCTACACAGACTCTTGTACATATAAACATTAAGGTGAAATAGAGATAAGGATTTATTACATAATAAGCATTACTTAGCTAAACGTAAAAATATTATCTGTGCATTTTTATGAAATGTTAAAATGTCTAGATGATATTTTTTGAAGATTTCTTGGATATGTTTATGAATAACAATTTCTAATACTTAATGATTCTCTACTACTGCAATATCCAATAATTTATGTAATAGGATTTATAAGGTGTATGTACATTCACTTATATAGGGAAAATGAGGTTTTTCATATGAAGTATAGTTATAAAGTGTTTATATTTATTTGGACAATTATTTTATTGTTTTTTCTACTTTATTATGGTTACAGTGAAATTTCCGAAAACGAGCAAGTGCCAGTCATAACAATCAAACAATAAAAATAAGAAATACTACAAAAGCAAAACATAATAAAAATAGATACCCGAAAATGTTTAAGAACAGGAACAATTACATGCATAAACAACCTTACGATTTCCATGCATACCCCACGTCATTTGGGCAATAGGGGAAAAGTATTATTATTTGGCGTGCGCAATCTTCCATCACTAGTAGAAACGGAAAGTTCCGTATCCCTGCTGAAGGAGGAAGATGTCTACCTGCCAGGGGGCGGATCTATTCAGCATCTAGAAATATTGGAATTAAAAGTGTAGAAAACAAATAGTGAAAAGGGAACATATCTTGTGTTTCCTTTTTTATTCTTGTAGATAAGTCTGGGGAGAAAACGGGGATTTCTGCACGTAACATAGATCTCATCGGTATACTAATTGTGTTTTACGTATAGCTGGGAGTTGGTGTGATGGTATTTGCAATGGATGTGAGATTCCGTCATTCTTTTCATGAAATTGAATCATTAGACATTCCAAATATATTGTTTCCGAGTCAGTGCAGGAAATTGTATCAATTGATTGGAATCGGCATTCAAGAAGAATTCCGCAATCCCTATGTCATTATAAAAGAGCAACATGGTTCCGTTACATTCCGATTACCAGAAGAATTATCAACATGGGTGCAGAACAAATTATTACTTGTTAAAAGGGGGCCAGTTTGTTTCCATACTGCATTTCAATTAGCCATGCGAAGTTTTGTGCCATTTTTTGATCTCGGATATAAAAAGAATAGTCTGTCAGGTTAGGTGAGGAGATGCCACCTCTGACTTTCACATCATACGTAGGATGTGGTGTAACTTGAATCAATTCAGATTTATGATTCTGAATAAACATTCTAACCTTTTCAAACTTGTTAATTACGGGCTGTATTTCCATTTTAAATCGATCATACGGATATGTTTTATTTTTATTGTAATACCTATCCAGTTCAATCAACTCTGACACTGCTGTATCAAATTCACTCGCCACTTCAGGATTTACTTTTTGCAACCATTCTTTTGCATAAGAGCGGAATGAAGATTTATAAAACAAATTCATATCAAAACCAGCTAATGTGAGTGGCTTTCCTTTTTCTTTTTGTTCTTTCATATAGGTAAATAATTGTTCAAGTTCCTCAGTTTTCCATACAGAGTATAAGGATTGTTTCATCGCTTCTGTAGCGGTTGAGTTATCAAAATTTTGCTGAACAGCTGCTGCTTCCAAAAGCCCTGTTTCAAATGCAATCACATCATATTCAAGGTGTAACAGCTTGGGAGGAAGTGCAGGAAGACGAGTTTCCTAAGAAAGTAAAAGAAAAACTAGGTGTGAAATAATCATTTATTTGTGATGATGGATTCTCCTACGTCGAGGGTTCGCCGTTTTTTTATTATATGTTATGTTGTAGTTTTTATATAAAGCATATTGAAAAGATAGGGTAAATCTTCTGGAATGATACCTCCATAATTAATAATTTGTACGTTAACCTTTCCATTATTACTAAATCCATTTATATCAACAAATTTCCCCACATACCCCTTTGTACCAATATCTTTTAAAGTACGTATAAAAAATGCCCTTTATCTTATCTTTATCTTATCTTTACCTTATCTTTAAATTTTTATATTAAACTTAAAACCTTAAAGTATTGATGTTTGAGTCTAAAAAGGGCGGGAGATAGATGTTCATTACATAGTTTGTAAATAACCAATTACCTTTGAAAAATTAAATTTTTTATACGAGGAGGAATATATGAAGGATACAAGTAAAAAACAAATTATAAAAGTGTTCCTTATTAGTATTTTAGGCTTAGGAATAATACTTGGAATGCTATATTTTAATCATAAAACCAATATTCAAAAAAATAAAGCGCTAGCCACCGAAAAACGTGTATTGCAATATGAATCTACCTTGAAAAAAGAATTAGAAAAATATAATTTAGGAGAGAAAACAGCAGTTTTATTAGGAATTATGTACCAAGAGAGTAGAGGTGAGGGAAACGACCCTATGCAGTCATCCGAATCACTTGGATTAAAGCCAAATGAAATTCAAGAGACAAGCTTGAGCATTAAACAAGGGGTAAAGCACTTTGTTAAAATGTACAAGTATGGAACGGAAAAAGATGTTAGCATGGATACAATTATTCAAAGCTATAATATGGGGCCAGGGTATATTGATTTTATTGCTAGTCAAGAAGTTAAACAACACTCGGAGGATTCGGCCAAAAAATTTTCTAAGATGAAAGTTGATCAAAATCCAGCAATGTATACTTGTGGTGGAAATAAAAATAATTTTAGGTATCCATATTGTTATGGTGATTTCACATATGCCACAAAGGTAAATGGAAAAACAAAACTTATTGAAGAACTTCTTCGAAATGTACATAGCTCTTCTAAATAAGTTGCAGAATGAAATATAATGATACCGTCAGTCATTAACAATAATATCTAAGAAAAAACTATTTTATTTCTTAATTCACATAATTTTCAAAAATAAATTCTGTAGATGTTAATATTTGTTATATAATATATTTGTCAAAGCATTACCCTTGAAGTTTCTACGGTCAATCTGTAAGATAGTTTGTTTGGTCCTTATATTCGCCTTAAACTAAAAAGAACTTGTAAAGATTCCTACAAGTTTTTTTGTTTTAAGGGTTAAATGTGGATTTCAAATATAGTTGTAATTTTTTGAGGGGGAAAAGTAAATGTTTATAAAAACAGAAAGGTTATTAATACGGAAATTTGAGTTCAAAGATTGGCAAGCTGTTCATGAGTATACATCAGATATCAATGTTATGAAATACATACCTGAAGGGGTTTTTACTGAAGAAAATACAAGAAACTTTGTGAATGAAAACATTGGTGAAAACGCTAAGAACTTTCCTGTAGTATTAATTGATAAAGATATTCTGATTGGTCATATAGTTTTTCATAAATATTTTGGTGAGCATACATATGAGATTGGTTGGGTGTTCAATCCTAAATATTTCAATAAAGGATATGCTTCTGAAGCAGCACAAGCTACATTGGAATATGGCTTTAAGGAAATGAAATTACATAGGATTATAGCTACATGTCAACCACAAAATACCCTATCATATCGAGTAATGGAGAAGATTGGAATGAGAAGAGAAGGCTATTTCAGGAAGTGTATACCACATGGGAATGAATGGTGGGATGAATATTATTACGCTATTTTAGAAGAAGAGTAGTGTTTCAGAATGCATCATTTAAATTGACACTCTTATTCCTAAATAGGCAAGTTGACTATCTTTATTGGGGATTCTTGCTACTAAAGGCGAAGTTTATTTTCAGTATCGCTGACGTGCAAAACTTTGTATAATCTGATCTTATCTCTAAATCACAACTGTTACCCCATCACCATCAAGTTAAAGTTTCATTTTATTTTGCTAACTTGCTCGTGATGTGACGTAACCTTAATTATTTAAAAATTTTAAAAAGGCCCCTTAGTCATGTTAAAGGGACCTTGATCACGCAAATGATCTGTAAACCAATTCATTTTATATATATAGATCATTTGTATAATAATTTTTATAAATAATTGCTAAATAGTGAATTTACATAAATGCTTTTAGTAGTTCTTGAATTAATGGGATTGCTCCACCTATAAATTTTAAAACTGCCATTGCGATTTCCATATTATTCTCTCCTCTTTTTCGTATTAAGATGTAATAAATCTTTATAACCTTATTATAGTAAGCGCTTACAATTATAACAATACATTTTCGTATGCAATATTGCATATTTATACATTAGATCTCTATTATTCATTTTTTAATGGTACTATAGCGAGGTGAGAGTCTTTAAGGGTTCTGCTTAATAGGAGGAAATATGGAAAGAGTGCAAGCGATTTACAGTAATCAAAAATTTAAGAGTTGGGTTAAACAGGTATTAGCTGTAGGAGGAGTAATAGGGTGCTGTTATTTGGTGTTATATGTTTTCTGTTTCTTAGTTATCATGTAAATAGTATACAACTAAACTAGTAGAGTCTTGCCTAGAAAGGTAAGGCTCTTTTATTGTAGTACCTGGAGATGAGCAAACTACATACAATATCTCTCAGGTTTTTCAGATCACTTTGTACGGTTTCTTGTTTAGAACACTAATTCCTATCATTGAAAACAGAATTCTATGGATAAAAAATATGTTTTTACTAGATACATATTAAAAAAACAAGCATAAATTATATTAGATTTTGACAAAGTCTTTTTGATTTCGAAAAGGATTTAAATCTTACTTATAGATTTGATTCCTTTTTATATAATATAATCCTTATATTGATACGTAAATATAATACAGTAATAATGATTTAAAAGCAAGAATTTTAGTAGCGGTACATTCACACATCCATCAACTTAAGATTTTAAAGTAGCTCTTAAACAAAAAAATTCTTTTTTTAATTAATTAATAGTAAACAAGAAAGATTGGCAAATTAACAACTAAAGAGATTTATTCAGGTAAAATCTATCAAAAGGTCCTTTACAAAATTTATACATAATTCAATTACAAAATAATGTAAAAATTATGCATTTTTGTAAAATAAATTCATTGACACTTGTGTATATAAGTAACTATACTCGTTACATCAAATTGAATGCGTGATAATACGATTTTATTATTATTACAAACATGTAAATATAAAAATAGAAAATTTCAATTTGATAAATACAATGGTAGAGGTGTTTATTTTAATGAAGCACAAATTAATTGCAACAGGTATCCTTGCAGGAGCTATATTATCCTATTCTTCTAATATTTTAGCAGATACTCATAAATTCCCTGATGTTCCTACATGGGCTGATAAATCCGTTAACTATTTAGTTGATAAACAGGTATTAAATGGTTATCCAGATGGAACTTTTGGTTCAAATGACTCCTTAGACAGAGCTTCGGCTACAAAGATTATGACAAAAGTTTTAGGTATACAAATTGATCCTAATGCAAAACCATCTTTTACAGATTCACAAAACCACTGGGCTACTCCTTATATTGCTGCTGCTGAAAAAGCTGGTATTGTTAAAGGTGAAGGTAATGGAATCTTTAATCCATCCGGAAAAGTAACTCGTGCTGCTATGGCTACCATGCTAGTAAATGCATATAAACTACAAAGCACAGAAAATCATAATGATCAGGTTAGATTTGAAGATTTAAAAGGGCATTGGGGAGAAAAATATGCCAATATTTTAATAGATTTAAAAATCTCTAATGGTACCGAGAACGGTTGGCAACCAAATAGATTTATAACACGTGCTGAAGCTGCTCAACTTACTGCAAAAACAGATATGTTACAACAAAATTTAAACGATGAAAAAGAGGTTATTACTGCTACCTCATATGAAGATTTAAATTTAACAGTGGCTTCGAAAATTACAGCTCAAGAGATTGATAGTTTTATTGCGAAATATCACTCGGATAGTCCTTTAGTTGGACATGGGCAAGATTTTATCAATGCGCAAAATCAATATGGCGTGAGTGCTCATTATTTAGCAGCGCATGCGATTTTAGAATCTGGATACGGAAAATCAGAAATCGCATATCAAAAACATAATCTATTCGGTCTACGTGCATATGATGGAGATCCGTTTAAATATGCAAAATATTTACCAAGCTACGGGGATAGCATTGCTTATAACGCTAATTATGTACGAGAAAGATATTTAGAAGAAAGTGGTATGTATTATAACGGCCCAACATTAACTGGCATGAATGTGAAATATGCATCAGATAAAGGCTGGGCTAAGAAAATTGCGGGTATTATGGAACGTATTAAACCGTTTCATGTAGAAGACTATACATATGTAAAAAAATTACCAAAGAATCCTGAAACATTAGATGTCGACGCGTTATCGAATGAAATTCCATATAAAATGTATGCAGACGGTTCAAGCTCAAATGTTGTATCATCAGCTGCTTACTACCAGGTACCTTATCCATTTAATTTAAAAATTAAAAGTAGACCAGATGTAGCTGTCGAGGAGAATAAAGTTGGTACAGTAACCCCTGGAACAACCATCTTTATTTATCGTGAAGATCCAAATGGATGGGTAGAATTCTCTTTTGAAGCTAATGGAGAAAAATATTGGACATTAAAAAATAAATTAAGTATGTAATTAAAAAGATCTATTTCATTAGTTTTAATCGTTTAGATTTTAATCTCATATAATTGGGAGACAAGTTTTTTAATTTCTTAAAATAAAATTAAGTATACAAGAAAAGTTAGAGAATTATTTTCTCTAACTTTTCTTCGCTAGTATTTGAAATTAAAAAGATGGTGGAGTTACCCCAAATATAACAGTGGCTTTGTTTAAAGAAGTGTTTTCCCATTTATGCTTTGTATAAGGTGGGATTTTAACACTATCACCTGTATTGAGAAGTAAAACCTCATCATTTAGATATAGTTTTACTTGTCCCTCCATAATAAATGCTATTTCTTCCCCTTTATGTGCCACAGGCTCCATAGATGAAGCAGTTTCAGGGAACAGATTCATTAAAGCCAATTCTAGTGCTCCATCTAAATTAGGAGATAATAACTCATATGAAACATTGCCGCTTTCAGGAAAAGTTATTTTTTTCCTTTGGTTAGCTCTTACAACTAATTCTTCTGTATAGGTATCCTCTAAGAAAAAGTTAAACAATGGAATATTTAGTGCTACAGAAATTAATTTTAGTGTTTGTAATGAAGGATTTGTGATTCCTTTTTCAATCTGACTTAACATGGAAGGTGTTATATCAGCTAACTCTGCTAAACGTTTACTGGTTAATCCGGCCCCTTTTCTAAATGCCCTAATTTTGTGACCAACATTAATATCGTTCATATATGTAATCCCCTTTAAATAAGTAAATGAAATTAAATTATTATTAATTTTAAAACATCATATGTACATATGGCAGCAGCTGCGAAAAAATGGGAAAAAGATTTAATTAGAAACAAAGGGGTTACTATTTTTAAATATACAGCGGGCTATAGTAAAGCAGTAGAAGAAGGAAGAATACAAGTTAATAAGAATCAAATGTGCTATTTGATTGACGATGAAAAATCAAAGCATTTATTTTAAGGTTATGCAGTAGCTGATACTCGTCTGAATAATTGATATACAAATAAAAGTTGGTGAATGGCATCCTCTATTTGTATATCTACCATGTGGAATAGGATTTGGTGGAGTTTCATTCAGTTTAAAAATTATGGTATGTGATCATGTACATGTAATTTTTGCTGGGCCTACCCATTCTCCGTATATGCTATTAGGTATGATGACCGGATTATATGATGGGATTTCCATACAAGATTTTTAATGAAAAGGAATCTAATAAGTAAAGGACAACTTAAGAGTAGACTTCAATGCTGTATTGTAAAATTTTTAAGGAAGTGAAAATAGTATGAAATCAGCTTTAAATAGTATTATGATCTCTTCGATTCTTGCAGTAGGAGGGATCATTGCGCTTTTGTTTAATTTAATGGGGGATCAAGATTGGATCTGGAATTGGGTAGGGCTATTACTGGCATATCTATCTTTGGGCATTTTAATCGGTTTATATAATAAAACTGTGGATCACAAAACATTTCCTAAAATACTAAAAAGAACTTTGTTTATTTCCTTTAATGCTACTATATTAGGGATAATAATAGGGGTAACATACCAACTATTAGGAAAGTGGAATCTTACTATAATGATGTATTATTGGTTGATAATTTTATTACTACATTTAATTACTATAATAACATTAGTCATCCTAGTATTTGAAAACCGTAATAGTAAAAATTATAGCTTACTATATAGTTTTATTATAATTTTAAACATTGTCCTTACCTTAGGACCAGTATTATTTCCAGTAGTTCTGACTATTATAGGAAATGCCATGAACGCTAGTGCAGGGCACTAATTTTCACCTATACAGATTATTATTAAGATAGAAAGAAGATTATAATATGAAAATTAAGCTTAAGAAAAAGAGAATTATAAGTGTATTGTTGGCTATTACTTTAGTAGCAATAGGGTATTACGTGTTTCAATCTATTACGAATCCTAAGCTGGTAAATGCGGAAGAGGCAAATAGTGTTCAGCAAGTGAGCAGTCTACCTAAAAATGAATTAAAAAAATTGATACCTAATCGTTTTGATGGTAAAGAAAGAAAAGTTGCATATTTAACTTTTGATGATGGACCTGGAAAATATACAGCTAATCTATTAGATGTACTAAAGAAAAATGATGTGAAAGCAACATTCTTTTTAATTGGCGATAATGTGAAAAGGTTCCCAGATTTAGTGAAACGAGAGCATGTAGAAAACAATTATGTGGGCATGCATAGTATGACACATGATTTTAAAAAGCTATACACCAATCAGGAATATGTGAAGGAAATGAAAGAAGATCAATCTTTAATTAGAAACGTTATTGGATACACACCGAAATTAACACGTCCACCATATGGATCAATGCCTGGCTTAAATGAATCACTTCGAAATGAAGTGGTAGGAAATAATTTGAAAGTATGGGATTGGACAATTGATTCTTTAGATTGGAAATACAATAAATTACCCGTTGATGTAGCAGCTGCAAAGATTGTTCAAAATGTCTTAGCAGGTGCGACGTCTTCAAAGGAAATTGTTTTAATGCACGATATTCATCCACAATCTGTCGCGGCAGTTCCAGCAATTATAAAAGGGTTAAAAGAAAAAGGGTACGAATTTGAAGCTTATGATGAGAACAATCATTTTCCAATAAACTTTTGGCATGATAATCGTATATAAAGAGATATATTAGTTAAAAGAAAATCAGAATGGAATAAGCAATTCATATAGGGTTTAAATATTTGTAAGAGCGTGTTTAGATAGATGAAAACACGCTCTTTTTACTGAACTATTTTATTGTAGATTTAAGTATAGGCTTTCTAATTTTAGAAAAATTTATATGATTTTTTCATTCATTTCTACATAAGCGTTGGATATTTCGTATGTTTGGCCAGAATGAAAAGAGTTTATTAAACCATTCATTATTCACGTTCTTCTTCATATATTTGTACCACAATTATTTTTTTGTTGTTAAAACTAGTTTTTAAGAAGCATATGCTTTAGCAAATGCAGAAATTCTGTATCACTTCTATCATCTTTTATATAATCCTGTTCGTAGTTAAAAATCATTCGTACTAACATAAAAGCTGTAAGCGGTAATGGTACCTTATGCAAAGCTCCTTGCTGATAACCTTTTTCGAGTAAATTACTTATCATGTTAATTGCTTCTTCTTCAGATTGTTTAAAACAAGTTGTAATTTCAGGTGAATGGTACTCTTTATATTCTTGAAAGAGTGTAGAAACAAACGGATCTTGATGATATTCTAGGCTGATATAATGAAGGATTTTTTGTATTCGAAGTAAAACATCTTTTTCTTCTTTATATAAATTAAATAATTGTGAGCGTTTAAGCTGAATATGACGCATATAGCAGTCGCATAATATTTCAGTTTTATCTGTATAGTAATAATAAATAGTACCTTTACCAACTTTAGCTGTCTTTGCAATTTCATCAACCGTTGTGTTACGGACACCACGCGTAGAGAACAGTATTGTGGCAGATTGAATGATTTTCATCTTTTTATTCTCTTTTTCTAATTTGATCATTGTCTACACCCTATCCTTGAAATATTTAGCGAAGTTTTCTTTCATTACATTCTCTATCATTCTACTTGTCATTTTTTTAAACTTAATAGAAAGTCCCCTAGTTGCTTCTTATAGAATAACATACACCATTCTTATTTCTAGTATATAACTATAATAGAATGCAACTTTATAACCTAGGGATAAAGTTGAAAGTTTGAGGTAATAATTTTTATAATCGGACGATGGGAATTCAAGTGAAAGGGGACAGTGATTTCTTTCTTGAGTGAATTATTTGATTTTTTATTTAATTCATTTTATTATATAAACATGACTAAAAGATGTTTTTAGTCGGATTTTTTTACAGAAAACCGACTGATATTTGATTTTAGTCGGTTTCTATACTATTTGAGAGAAGGTAGACACTATGTGTGGAA
>NZ_JASNGE010000032.1:0-49482 GCF_030164735.1 Bacillus sp. RB3 | reverse complement strand
TTAGGACGAATTCGTTAGCTACCAAAAGTAACGACTAACCGAGAAGCCCCCACTTCAAACAGTCCGTTAGGGCGTTAAGTGGCGGGTAGTTCACATATAGTAGATTTTAAAGATGTTATAAGTGGGGTTCTTATAAAAAAAAGCCCTCACAATGAAGTGAAGACCTTTATTCATTTAATATCCGTCAGTATGGCTATGAGTGTATTGTGCGATTTTATCCTCGCTAAATTAAGATCTTAACCACCATGATTTCCGTGAGCATATTGAATAACATCAATAGCTTTATGTGTTTCTGTAGGGGATTGGGCACCAAACATTAAAGTAAAAATAGTAATTACACCAACTAAACCGAGAATTGCCTTTTTCATTTTAATGCCTCCTTCTCAATAACTTTTTTTCCTGCTTGAGAACATGAATAGAAATAATGACTTGCTTTAATATGGTTATTCTCTTTATAAAATGCAGTAGCAAGATATTCTTCGTATTCCTTAATGAATTCAAAAAGTTCTTGCTCTTTAAAATATGATACGCCTTTTAACACTGTCCTTTCAAGTGCTTCGGCAGGAAAACCTCCATTCATTGCATCTAATATTTTAAAATGGTGAAGATACTCTATATTTTCAATCTCTTGACAAAAGGAATATCCTTTTGCTATGAGATCTTTGGCAACGGAGTGATTTCCTTCCTTCATGTGTTCCCTTGCCTCAATAAAAAGTGCCTTATAATTGTTAGGCATTTTTTGATTTACTTCTGAAAGATATCTAATAGCTAATGGCGAAAGGTTTTGAGTTGCATACATTAATCCTAAATTTTGACGCACCATTAAAATAAATTGCCCTTCGTCTATTTTTTGAAACATATCCATTGCTTTTGTAAAATATTCTTCAGCGAGCTCCCATTCTCTCAAATGAGTACAAGCTAAGCCTATAAGATTATCACAGAATGCTACATTGATCTCATACCCAGCATGTTGAGCAAAGATTTCTCTTGCCTCTGATACTTTTTTATAAGATAAGAGTCCTTGATATATGTCATAATGGAAAGCTCCAACTTTATAATAAAATTCTGCTTTTTCCAATTCATCAGGAATGCAGTCTAAAAGTGTTTCTGCGTTTTCATAACTCTCTTTTGCAATTTGATATTCGCCAATAGTAGAGGCATGAATCCCTTTGAAAAAGTGATAATAATAAGCTAAGAAATTATCTGTAGGCATATCAAAAGCCTCAACTTTGTCAAAGCTGCTTTTGGAAACACTTAAATTATCAATTACAAATTGATATCTAAAATCTAGTAGTGAGTAGTAGAGTAATAAATCTTGATCTTCTTCAATACTATGAATCTTAGAATCAATTATTTCTTTTAATTGATGTGCATTACCTATACGCCTTGAGCGGATTTCAAGATACCAATCGTTTAATAGCTTTGTAATTTCATTATTCCCCTTAGCTGAAACCATCATTATATATTCCCCCATCCCATAAAAGTCTACTAATGTTATATATTACCATTATAGCAAAGTATCCAGTTTTTTAATTTTATTATACTTATTTTTCAATAAAATTCAGAAAGATAAGTTATTTATGATAGTCCAATTATATTTGATTCATAGTTCTCTCATTAACAATTCACGCAAACCTGATGTGATTGAAGTGAGTCGGAAAATATTACGCTTGCGTGAAAGGGGAATGAATAAATATGAAAGCGGAACGGATTTTTGAGGGTACTAGTGCAGATGGTATATGGAATAAGGCTTATTCAAGGTAAAAGAATGTATCTATTCTTATAGGGGGAGTACCACATCACCATAAAGTTCAAATTTTATAATGACCCAAAACGAAAAAATAGAGTCTTTTATAGCTATGAAGTTCATTTTTATCGTTTTGGGGCCACCTATTCCGTTAGGTTGATGGGTATGGGATACCGCCACATCGCTATCAAGCTTTAAAACAAAATAGCTCCTAAAATGAAAAAATACACTATTCATTTTGTAGAATCATAGGGAAAGATGGCGTTTTTGTATGTGTCTATCAACTTGAGATGAATTTCACTTCTTCGTTGGATCCCTACATATTCTTCAAACATTTGCAAATGAGTTAGGATTTGCAAAACTTAAAAATAATTATGGTGCACAAGAATTGACTGCTTTATTTAATTTGGATTAGTTAATATGTGCATTATATACATTTTAAAAAGTATAATTTTTTCTGAAACTCACTTGTAACTTTCATCAATTCTGTTTTATGAAATAATCTTGAGAAAATATTTATTTAAATAAAAAATTAACATTTTTTCAATTTCCTGTAATTTTAATTAAAGGTATTCTGTTAGTGTTATACAGATGTATCTGTCGAACTATTCCAAGTATGAATCTAGTCTGGCTATCAACAGAATATTCCACATACCATTGAAAAAGGGGGAAGTTTATGCAAAGGGTTTTTAAATTCCTGTTTATGTCCGTTTTTTCGGTAATTTGTGTTTTGTATGTTCAAACAAACGCTTTTGCCGCACCAGCATACGAAGGAGTTGTCAAAATGAAGCAGCCTTCAGGCGAAACTTTTGAGGGCACGTTACATGGAGATGAATGGTTCCACTGGGTAAGTACAAAGGATGGCGACGTACTTTTACAAGATCAGAAGGGATATTGGAATTATGCTGAGCTTACATCAGATGAACTGAAATCAACGGGTACAAAATATAAAATTGATAAGAAGCCATCAATGGCGGTAAATGAGGGAAATTTGAATAAGTGGATAAAAAAATATAACCCTCAAGCAAAGAAAAAACAGGAGCACATGAATAAATTACAAAAAGAATCACTAAAAAATATTGATGGAACTGTCACTCCAGTTTTAGGGACAAAAAAAATACTTGTTTTGTTAATTGGGTTTACAGATGTTGATATTGCATATAACGATAACGACTGGAGTAACAAATTCTTTTCTACAAATCAAAAGTCAGTTAAGAATTACTATAATGAGGTAAGTAACGGAAAAGTACAGATAACTCCAGCTCCTGAAACATATGGTACTCAAAATGATGGAGTGGTTAAAGTAAAATTAGATTACGCTCATCCGAGTACATCGGGAAAAAGTATGGGTACGGTTATAACAGATGCACTGGCTAAAGCTGATTCTCAAGTGAATTTTGCTAGTCTTGATACTAATAATGATCAAGTCGTTGACTCTAAAGATGGCTTCTACATTGTAAGTTTTCTTGCTGGTAATGAACAGGCTGCTCCTGGTGCTCCACTTCCTTATATTTGGGCACATCAGTCGTATGCTCCAAATACAAATCATGATGGTGTTACGGTATCGGGTATGTATACGGCGCAGGGTGAAAAACAATATGGTCATATGGAAACGATTGGTATCCCTGCTCACGAGTTAGGTCATTCCTTTGGCTTGCCAGATCTATATGGTGATAATAATCGTGTGGGTAGCCTAAGTATAATGGGTAATGGATCTTGGAATAGTCTTCAAGGAGAAGATTATGGAGCTACACCCGGTCATATGGATGCTTGGTCAAAAGTAAAATTAGGATTTGTAACACCAAATGTAGTAAATACCACTAATAACTTTACTCTAAATGCGATCCCAAATAACTATAATGTGTTAAAGATTCCTTTAAAGGATAATACGTATTTTTTAGTTGAGAATCGTGCAAAGGTCGGGTATGATGCGAGCTTACCAACAAATTCTGGTGGTATTGCGGTTTGGCATATTGATGAATCTATGAATAATAATTCCAGTGATCCTCATCCTTTCATTGATATAGAGCAATCAGTCAGTGAATACCAAGACCCGTTCTATTATACGAATCAAAATCATGCTGCTACCTTTGGTCCAGACACTAATCCGAATAGTAATACCTACACAGGAGAAAAATCAGGAGTAACGATTACAACGACAAGTACAAGTAATTCTGCCATGAATGTAGCAGTCACAACAAAAGAAGCTAGTTTAATTCCGCAAACAAACTGGACACTAAAATATGTAGATAGCTATAATTGGTACAATTTAGGTACGTATGCCTTTGATGGAAACAAAGACACATTTTGGCATACAAACTGGAGCCCCGTAGCTCCAATGCCGCACGAGATTCAAATTGATTTAGGTGCAATCTATAACCTCTCCAAATTTAGCTATCTCCCAAGGCAAGATGGTCAAATCAACGGAACGATTAAGGACTATGAGTTTTACGTTAGTAGTGATGGAGTGAATTGGGGAACAGCTGTATCCATAGGTGTTTTTGCCAATAATACTAATTTGAAAGAAGTCAGCTTTGCAAACAAGACAGGTCGTTATATTAAACTACGTGCATTAAGCGAGGTAAACAATAATCCATGGGCAAGTGCAGCTGAAATCAATGTATTTGGAGTGACTCAATAATATATTTTTGAGGATATCTATTTAAATTATTGATACGCCATTTCAGGAGATTATCATCTGCTGAGAGTTCATTCAGCCTTTGATAACCTCCTTGTTTTTCTAATGTGGATTAGCACCAAATGCCCATCAAGCCAATGTTTTGAGGCACCTTCAAAACAAAAATTCTATCTCTTGACATTTATTTATGTTAATTCAGCGCGTTTTTTAGAGATTAATAGAAGAACTTTTAAAAATTTTGCACTTTCTTTATCAATTGTTCAAAAAGAATAGTCGTAACTGTCATAGACATAAGAAGATGCCCGTCTTTGATATTCTAGAGATTGTGTATAAAACGACGATGAAGCATAGACGAGCTGCTCAGTGAAAAAATTGTATTTTAATAGGCTTCTTTAGCATGCCTACTTTTTTATCACTTGCTAGTTTTTAAACAAGAGTCACTTCGTACCTAGTAAATTACTTGGCTAGCTTGATGGTAATGGGACCTCAATTAGGATTGTTTCTGATGAAAAAACAATTTGTTGAATAGATAGTTAAAGAAGGCTTATTTATTTCCCTTTAGATTGAACTACTCACCACTTAACGTCCTAACGGACTGTTTGAAGTGGGAGATTCCTGCGAACACCGATGTATCCATCAGTTATCTTAGCAGGCTCTACCCGCAGTCCCTACGGTGAGAACATAAGTATCTTGTACGCTGACTCACCACACTCCCTACTTTAGCTTGGTTTTCGCGATTTTGAGAAGCGTGGGGCGATAGAACGTTGAAGATTTTACGGTTGCAACGTTTTTCTGCAACCAACCTCATATCTTCAGTTTTCGAAGAGCAATCTGTACAAGTAAATGATAGCAAATATGTTGGCTTATGCCAACCGACATTCATCTCCCACCTAAAATTGGTGTTTCACACCTTCACATTTTTGAAGAAGGAGCCTTCTGTCGGAAAACGATAAAATCTCTCCTAAAACGAAAAAATATGAACAAAATAATAAAAAGGCTCATTTCTATTTCTTTTTTAGTTTCTATTCCTTAGTAAAAGAACTTAGTAGATGAAAAGGTTAGATTGCACAATTAATTGGGAGATAAGTACAAGTAACTTTGAACAATATTAAGTTCACTATTTTTATGGTGCTCCTTTTTCTATAACGGTAAGTTCAATTTATGTTTCTATTAAATAAAAAATACATCCCTATAGGGATGTATTTTTTATTAATAATAATGTTATAAATTATTCTACATGAACAGATATACTTTTAGATAATACTTGCATTGAGAAAGGAACTCTAGCTTCAAAAGCTATAGTGTTTGTTGAATTTGATGTGTTTGAGAAGATGTAAGAATCCTTGATACGTAATCTAAATGTTTTTTCAGATCCGAATGGACCAGTATAAGAACTGACTTCGTCTAAAGAACTTCCCGCATATCTAACACCATTAACAGTTAAAGCCTCAGAATATGAATCCGGTGTGCCTACTTCACTAACTTTTACATAAAGGTAATCGCCCTTAAGAACAGGAATAGATAAGTAAGAACTTGCACTATACATTTTGTTATTATCGCCTACAGCACTAATGCTAACACTTCGTAGTGGAGAAGAATCCGCCTTTGAAACAGATGGTAAAAATGCTAGTGTAAGTGCAAAACACATAGCTAAAATGCTCATAAATTTCTTCATATTAACAACCCCTTAGGTATTTATTTAACATCCTGTATTTTACAGGTTGAAAATGTAAATTTCAATATCTTTATATAAGGAATAATTATGTAATTATGCATATTTAATATAAATCGCACGAAAACTCGGATACATAAATAGCTAAAAGAAAAAGGAGGTTTCTTTCGAGGGTAGGGGGCCTCTTTGCTCTTGGTAACGATAATGAGATGTTATACGAACCTGACATGTATAGAGTATACAACAAAAGTCAAACAACAAATCACTCCTTTTAAATGGTAAAATAGGGAAAAGGAGGTTCTGTATAATGCCTTTAGAAAACTCTATTTATTACATTGGAGTTGCTATTATATTAATGATCATCGGTGCATTGCTTGGGGGAATTATACGTATAATTCAATATTCTAGTAATCACAAAAAGCAAGATTCAGTTGAGCAAAAGTTAGATAAAGTTATTCAACTGTTAGAAAAACAAAACAAAGATTGACCTTACTCAAAATAGAATTAGTTTGCAATAGCTCCTAATAACGAAAATCATGTAAATGAGTTGTCCATATGGACGGCTCATTTTATTTTTTCTTAGCGAGAGTTTTCTTCGAAATGCTGAAGGTACCCAATCACTATCAAGCTAACAATAGCAAATATCCTCAAAATGAGAAAATAGGCCTGTCTTTGTCAAAGAGTAGGTGTTGTAAAAATAGTAGCGGTACGGCCGCCTTGTTAAAACGTTGATTCAGTCCTTTAGACGGATGAGTACTTCTGTTGATGCTTCTATACAGCTGGATAACTGAGTTAAAGAAGTCATAGCTAGATTTTGGCCAACTCATACACATAAATCTAATAAATCTTTTGCTTAGTACTTACTGCTTCGTTGCACAAAACCAACATCTCTAGCAAGATACTGTAAGGTATTTGGAGATAAAAAACTTTGAATCTCTTGAACAAATACTTCTAATTTATTATATCTAGAAACAGATATAATAAATTCACCCTTTCCTATGATTCTACAGAAAGAATTTTTTTATATTTGTAGGATAGTTTTAGATACAAAAACACAGGAATTTGCAACCTATACATGACTAAATGTAAAATATATATTGCATTAATGTTGTTAATAATTTAATATATAAAATATAAGATTTATGGTGTGAAGTTATCTTTACAAGTGAGGTGTATTTAATGTCTTTAAGTAAAGTGAAGATTGCAAGGGTTGGTCGATATTGTAAATGTTACACGACATAACATTAGTATTATTGAAAGTAATAATTATAACCCTTCTTTAAAACTTTGCATTCATACAGCTAAAACACTAGATAAAAGTTTAGATAAATTATTTTGGGAGGAATTTTAAAATGGAAAAACTAAAAAAATGGTTTTCACTCAGTACACACCCAGATGAAAGAATCCAACAAATTGAAATGAAAATTTGGGCTCAATCTGGAATTATTGTCCTACTTATAGCTTTTGTTGATTTTGTAATAAGAGGAGCATATCTACACCGTCCATTTTTAGAATGGGCTGCTTCATTAGCCATTATAATTTGTTATATGATATTCGTTTTTATTAAATCTATTCTAACTGGTGTCTATGAAACGGATATTAATAATAAAGAACAATTAAAAGAAAAATTAAAAGAAAAAATGAGCAATACCTTTATTTTTTGTTTTGTCGCAATAGGTGTTACCACATACAAATATAACTTACCTGAAGATTTCGTTGGATGGTTATCAGTAATAGCAAGATTTATTATACTTTTCGCTTTCCTATTTGGTATTCAATATCTTATTACAGTATTAGCATGGAAGAAATCAAATAAAATTTAATAAGTATAGACAAAAAAGCTTATCTTTTAGCACTTAATGATAAGCTTTTTATTATTTTTTCATCTTTTTTCGTTTGGGTGTACAATGAATTTCTTAGCTTGATAGCGATGGGATAGAACCACATCGCCACCAAGCGGAAAATTTATAGTACCCCAGGACAAAAATTCGTGCTAACTTGTAACAAAAAAATGTGAAATTGCCCATAGATAACTATCTTATATTAATTACATAAACTACTGTGTGATATAATAATATAAAGATATTGCATTTAAAGGGGGATTCAAATTGGTTAAAAACTTACCTTTACTAATAGTGATTTTACTACTTGGTATAAGTTCTTCTACGTTAAGTACGAATGGATACTTTTCTCCAGTTATAGAAGGGTCTTTAATGATTATAAGTATTATTTTAAACATTACTGCAGTGATAGGTTTATCACTACACGTTCTTGTATACCAACCTATAAAGAGATTTGAAACAAATTTAAAAGAGACTTTCAAATAAAATAATTATATTTGAGGTAACACGACATCGCTATCGAGCTAAAAAATGTATCCATAAAAAGAAAAAATACGCTATTCTTTCTGTAGAATCATAGGAAAGGATGGCGTTTTTTATTTTAGGGTGTATTTTGTTCTGTTAGCTTGATGTGGCGGTACTCCATGCACATCAAGCTAAGAAAAACAAATACCCCCAAAACGAAATTTTCTGCTAACTTGTATTAAAAAAGCCCATTTTTTGGTGCTATAAAACCTTTAAGTTGATGGACATTTGGTGCCAGCCCATATAGTATAAGACTGCCCTCATTTTGAGCAAAAGCAATAATGGTTTAAAATTAAGGTATGAGACAAAGTTAATAAATAAATCGGAGGATGAAATGTATAAATTATTGATTGTTGAAGATGAAATGAATATAGCATATACGCTAAAAAACCATCTTAAAAAATATGGATATCATTGCCTCGTTGTAGAAGATTTTCAAAAGGTATTAGAAATTTTTCAAGACTTTCAACCCCACCTTGTCATAATGGATGTTACCCTTCCTGCTTTTGATGGTTATTATTGGTCCCGTAAAATAAGACAAATATCAAATTGTCCTATTGTGATTCTCTCTGCTCGTATGAGTGAGGCAGATCAAGTGTATGGCATTGAAAATGGGGCAGATGATTTCATTACTAAGCCTTTTTTATTAGGAGTGATACTTGCAAAAATTAATGGACAAATTCGTCGTATATATGGCGAATATGCAAGAAATGTACAAGGGAAAATTATAAAAATAGGAAATACAGCTTTAAACCTGGATACTGTACGATTATGCACACCTAATCAGGAGGAGCTATTAACAATAAAAGAAATCCAGCTATGTACAATGTTCTTTGAAGCGTATCCTAATGTTGTAACAAGACAGCAACTACTTACAGCCATTTGGGATGAGGAAGAATTTGTTGAGGAAAATACCTTAACAGTAAATATTGCAAGAGTACGAAAGAAATTAGAAGCCATTCATTCTACTTTAGAAATTAAAACTATACGAGGAATTGGCTATCAATTAACGGAGAAACTCACATGAAGTTATTTTTAAAAGACCATATGAGCTTTATTATTTTGTATATCATTACATTTATTAGCTTACCAATTATGATTCATCGATTAGATGGTTTTGAAAATCATTATACCTATTTTATATTTCTAGCCTTCTCTCTATTAATCATACTACTTTTTTGTCGTTACTTACGCCGTAAAAAAATGTATGCACATATTGAGAACAAGAACATCCATACGGACAGTCTTATGATTTATCAGCCAATAGCTTCATACGAAAAAGCATACGCATCTCAGTTGCAATATATTCAATCCTTATTTCTATCAAAAGAAGAGGAATATAAGAGTTCTTTACATAATCAGCAATTAATGATTTCTCATGCTGTTCATCAAATGAAAACGCCACTTTCTGTCATTCAACTGCTTATACAATCTAATCAGTTTAAGGAACCAAATTCCCTTGCAGAATGGCAAAAAGTAAAAGTTGAGTGCGATAAACTAAACTTCTCTTTAAATCAGTTACTAACGTATAGTCGCTCTACTAAATTATTAGCAGATTTAAAAATAGAACCAATTCCGTTAAAACATATTGTGCAGGAAGTTATTAATGATTTAAGGGATTATTTTATTGAGGAAGAAATCTTTCCTAAGAGCACTATACCTGAGCAGATATTTCTCTATTCAGATCGTAAATGGCTAAAGGTTGTGGTTTACCAGTTATTAAGTAACGCTGTTAAATATGGAGAAAAATACTCATCCATTATAATCCACTATGAAAATGGGCAGTTACTTATTAAAAATAAAGGAGAAACGATACCTGAAAGTGAAATAAAACGTGTTTTTGAATTATTTTACACGGGAACGAAAGGACGTACAAAAGGAGAAGCAACTGGTATCGGTCTCTATTTAGTAAAAAGTATTCTTACTACATTAAATCATCCATACCATCTATATTCTAAAGATAATGAAACAACATTTACAATAGACCTCTCAAGGAGTATAGAAACGGCTACCAAATAAGGTAGCCGTTTTGAATGTGACAATTTTGTCATATTGCTGTCACGTTGAAAGATGTTAAGAAGTAAAAGGCCCATCTATAATCAAATACTGAAAGATACAAAGGAGTGAGGTACTGATGTCAAACACCATTTTAAATGTAAAAGAGCTTCAAAAAGTATATACAGGAGAAATTTCCTATCAAGCACTGAAAGGTATTGATTTTAATTTAAACATGAATGAGTTTGTTGCGGTAATGGGGCCTTCTGGTAGTGGAAAAACAACTTTTCTTAACTGCATTTCAACGATCGATAGCCCAACTAATGGCTCAGTTACAATTAATTCAAAAAATCCTTATGAATTAAATGATAATGAACTAGCGAAGTTTCGTCGCAAAGAATTAGGGTTTGTCTTTCAAGACTTTAACCTTGTTCATACCTTAACAGTAGAGGAAAATATTTTATTACCTTTGGTACTTGATTCTGTAGAAGCTAAAGAAATGAGCAAACGTTTAGAGAAAGTTGCAAATTTTTTAGGTATTAAAGAAATTTTAAAGAAACGTACATTTGAAATTTCAGGTGGACAGAAACAGCGTGTGGCAATTGCTCGAGCTGTTATTCATGAACCAGGGTTATTATTAGCTGATGAACCAACTGGAAACCTAGATTCTAAAGCGGTAAATGATGTTATGACATTGTTTGAGTCAATTAACAAGACCTTTAACACAGCTATTTTAATGGTGACACATGATGCCTATGTTGCTAGTTTTGCACATCGCGTAATCTTTATAAAAGACGGTATTCTTTATAATGAGGTGCATCGAGGCAATAATAAACAGAAGTTTTATCAAGAAATTATGGACACACTTACATTTTTAGGTGGTGGACAGCATGAGTTTTAATCATATTGTCCTTCAAAACATTTTGCGCGATAAATGGACATATATTTCTTATTTTTTGAGCAGTGTATTTTCTATTTTGATATTTTTCTTATTTTCGATTGTAGCATTTCATCCTATGTTAGCGAGCATTCAAACAGGAAGCACACTTAGCCTTGTAATGATACTTACGAGCTGTATTGTATATATTTTTTCATTCGTTTTTATCATTTATTCGATGTTTTCGTTTTTGAAAAAGAAAACAAAAAGTCTTGGCATTTTTATGATTACTGGAGCATCTATGAAGCAAGTGCGTAAGATGGTGTTCAGAGAAAATATGCTTATTGCTAGTGTAGCGATTATAAAAGCGATTGTGCTTGGGCTTGTAATCGCCCCGTTGTTTTTAATGGTTACCAAAAGGGTGTTACAAGTGAATAGCTTTGGTATGTATATACCAATACAAGCTATCGCATTAACTATTATTTTATTTGCAATTTTATTCTGTATCGTTTCTAAATTTATCACACGTTTTATTAACAAAGAAGAAGCTGTACATCTGTTAAAAGCAGATGTAACACAGGAAAAATTAATTGTGCCTGCACCATGGAAGTTGTTACTATCAGTAATTACCAGCGTATTCTTAGCACTATCGCTCATATTAGAAATGAATTGGGTTGAATCATCTGGAACCATCCATTACATTTTACTATTTGTTAGTTCGCTATTAGCCATATATTTTATTATCACGCAGGGAATGTTTGTATCGATTCATGTATTACAAAAACGACCGTCGTATTACAAAAAAACAAATATGCTTTACGTTTCGAACATAAAGGCCAAAGGTCGCTCACATTCCCATCTTATCTATTTATTAACAATCTTGTTGCTAGGTGTATTTTTATGTACAAATGTACTGTACAGTTCCTATTACAATATAAATACGAGAGCAGAATCAATAGATCCGTACAGCTTTGAATATATCTCACTCTCAGGTAATGCACCGGAAGTTGAAAAGAAAGATATTTCATTTATTGAAAATGCATTAGCAAAACAAGGTAAATACGATGCATATTATTCTGCATTTAAAACAGATAAAAATCATAATATTGGCTTTATGTCAGTTTCAAATTATAATGCCCTTGGTTTTCATAAGACAATTTCACTAAAGGATGATGAATACTATGTTGCAGCAGGAAATAACTATGCTCTTCCAAGTATAGAATTTATTCGTGACTACCCGTTAGGAAAACTTAAATATGCGGGCCTTGAGAAACGAAATATTTTAACTTCAGGTTTCCAAAAGATGTACTATATCGTCCCAGATGCTGTTTATGAAACTATTGATTATCCTGTATTTAAAGTATTTGCTTATGAAATTGATAATTGGACAGAAAAGCTCGACTTGTCCGAAACGATTCTTTCCAAAATTTCAACAATACCAAATGAGCGCCTAATTTCTTCTAAAATTAATTTTTACGAGATTGAAAAAACGACAGTGAGTCTTCTATTCTTTATCGGTTTCATGTTGAGCCTTATCTTCTTGAGCGCGGCAATGAGTATTCTTTATTTCTATCTGCAAACGTCATTTGAAGGAGAAAAAGAAAAATATGCAGGAATCCGAAAACTTGGCTTTTCTGTGAAAGAATTAGTTGCTGTTGTGACTAAGGAGTTGGCAACTTTAATTTTTGTCCCGTTTACACTTGCATCTATTCTTCTATGTGGAATAATGCTTGCAATGCGTAACCATTTTTCATCAGCACTTTATGGAGTCACAGCAATAGGCGTAGGAATATTTTTATTGCTATTTGTTATAAGCTTTTTCATCATTCGACGAAGTTATTTGAAAAAACTTATGAATTAACAATGCATGTTTCTAATAATATAGGTGCTTGATCTAAAAATAATATAGAAAGTATACCTGAAATTATACTTTTCAAGGGGGTCTTTTCATGAAAAAGAACCCCTTGGATAAATAAGAGATGCTCTTACTATAGAAACTTTATATAAGTATATCGTTGATTTAAGAAACAATATAGTTCTCCTAAAGGACTAATAGTATTTGAGTAATATATAAAGTGGAGGTTTTATATTTTTATGAGATTAAATGCTTTTCAATTAAAGATTTTTGCAATGATCCTTATGGTCATTGATCATGTATATACTTACATTCCAGGTATGCCAATGTGGATGCATCATCCAGGACGTATTGTGGCACCAATTTTCTTCTATTTTGTAGTGGAAGGATTCTTTTACACAAGAAGTCGTACAAAGTATGCTACACGTGTATTTATGTGGGCAGCAATTATGTTTGCTGGTTCAGCGACTATTCAATATATCTTTCCGACAGAGACTGGATTATCAAATAATATTTTCTTATCACTTGGGTTTGGGATAGTATTATTATGTTCCATTGATTATATGAAACGTACAAAAAACTATTTACTCGGAATTCCAGCTACAATTATTGTGGGTACATTAGGAATATTTACAGAAGCAAGTTTTATAGGCGTCTTCATGACATTAATCTTTTATTTCTTTAAAGAAAAGAAAAAATGGTTAATTATCACATATGTATTATTTTCATTAATGGATGTCCCATCGTTACTTATGGCGGGAGAAATTTTTACAGACATGGGTTTGTTTGGTTTTAATAACCAATGGATGATGGTATTTGCTTTACCGTTCTTCTTCTTATATAACGGGGAACGTGGTTTAAATAATGCATTCACAAAATATATGTTTTATATTTTCTACCCGGTCCACTTATGGATTATCTATACAATTGGATATTTTATGAGTAAATAAAGATAAAAGTAATAAATTTATAAAAATCTGGAACAAGATAATAAATAATATAGATAAGAACCTCGCCATTTCCATAAGATGGCGAGGTTCTTACGCATAAAGAAAAGACACCCCAAGGTGCCTTTTCTAATAGTTTTTTAGCAGAAGCAACTGCATCCGATAATGATTAATAGTATAAAGAGTACAACGAGTAAAGCGAATCCTCCAACAAAACCACAGCCTTCGCCGCAACTACCACCATATCCCATAATAATAGTGCCTCCTTTAGATCAGAGGGTAAAACTAGGGTTCACTTCATGGATTTTAATGGGTTCACTTTACCTTATGTTTTCAAGAATGAATTGAGCAGGTCCTTTTGAAAATAAGGGAGAGACCATTTAATGTGCTTCCCCGGAATATTGATTACCCATTTTCTAAAAAACAAACCATTTAATTATATCGATAATAAGATTATTTAATATAATGTATTAATCCTAACATAAGGGAGGATTAGCCATACAATTAGTTTGTTTTAAAGTAGTAAATGGACAATACTTTTAGTTGTAGAAGGTATCGGAGATTCCTGCGCCAATTCCAGCGTTTGCTGCAGCTTTATTAATTGGTTTAGGAGTAATCCCGCTTTGTTCTTAATTTAAGGAATTCCAAACAGCTCTACCTTTCAATTGATAAACCCTTAAGCATATGAATGCTTGGGGGTTTTTTATATTAAAAAAGAAAAGACGCCATAAGGCGTCCCCACAAATAGGTAGATAAGACTTTAGTTTTCCAATCTAAAGAAATTTTGTATCAGCTCTTTGAAAGTATATCATAATATCTGATTGATTTATTATGCATTATTACATACTTTTCTCAAACTCCCTAGTTTTTATTTGATAAAATAGAATCCTAATATTACTAAAAATCAAATAAATATTTCTAAAAACCTTAAATATTTAAAAGGGTAATAAAAGTGATACATTTAAGGTGCAAATTATAAAAAATATTAAAGGGGGAATAAAGCAGTATTAAAAAAATTATTATAAGCGGTGGGCATTTATACAGGTTACATGAACTTGAATTTTGTTAAAAAGATACTCATTTAAGTGTACTTTTTCTGACTTGGACTAACGTAATTTTAATAATATGAATGATGGAGGCAGATCCCAATAGGGGCATAATGAAACGAAATACCAACAGCGCTTTAGGTATCCTATCATGCAGTAAAATCTTATTATTTAAATGAATTGTTTTACTAAATTCAAAGGATTGAAAAACGTATTTAAAATTGTAATACCTTTGCAGAGATAATAAAGGTATTTAATTAAAGCACCTGTTCGTTAAAGTGAGTTTTTCAACAGATTACTATTTTAGGATGAATTCTGTAATGGAATAATACTGGCATTTGTCCATTGGGTTTTCAGAAGGATTTAAAATCATATATCTAAAAAATATAAACATATATATTTTAAGAGAACTGAGTTTGAAAGTATATCGATAAATGTGCTGAGTTTACTGACACATTGATAACCGAAAAAACAAACTATTTAAGACCTGTGCTATCAGATACTACAATTCTACTAGTCACGTTAATTATTTCTCACTTGTAATAGGGAGGATTGTAGTGTTTTGAAATGTATCTGTTTTTGTTTCCCTATATGAACTATTATATCAACGGGCTTCTTACTAAAATAATGAAGAATCATCATTTGTTTATTCTGATTTCTGGAAAAGTTTTAATAGATTCATGTTGAACAAACATACTTTTTAGAAAGAGGGGAGATTATTGATGGATAATCAATTACTATATCAACAGCAAAAAAGAGAAAAGGCACTTGTGATTGGAGCTGGTATTGCAGGCTTACTTACTGCACGCGTGCTTTCCAGTTATTTTGAGACAGTGATAGTTGTTGAAAAAGATGAGTTACCTCAAAAACCATCTGAACGTCCAGGTACACCCCAAGACTTTCATCCTCATCGTGTATTACCACGCGGAGAAATAATTATGAACCGTTTCTTTCCTGGATATGTTGATGATTTATTAAATCTAGGGGCCCATAATGTCAAGAATGATAAAATGATTCGATTTTCTCCGTATGGGGCACTGGAACTAGTTATAGAACGAAAAGGTGCAGCAAGCAGTCGAGCATTGTTAGAATGGACAATCCGCCAACGTGTGCAAGAAATTCCTAATGTACATTTTTATTCAAAGCAAGCGGTGACAGGCCTTTTAGCTTCGTCTGATCACAAGCGTGTTATTGGAATTAATATTCAAGAACGAGACGAATTAAAAACAAAGCGAACTGTGTTAACCGATTTGGTAGTTGACACATGTGGTCGTCAATCTAAACTCAATAAATGGCTTACATCTATGGGATATGATGTTCCAGAACCAGAACGTTTAAAGGTGAATTTTGGATATAGCACGAGATATTATAAAGTACCTTCACATATCAAAGAGAAATTGAGTGCAATTTCTGAAGGAGATCCTGCTAAAAACGTTGGTGCTGTAGGGCTATTATATATTGAAGATAACATAGCTCAAGCGCTACTATTTGTTGCTGGAGGTACGCACTATCCACCAACCAATTCAAAAGAATATGAAAAAGAACTGGATTCTTTAGTTACCCCTATGATGAGAGAGTTAATTAAAGAATTAGAACCAATTAGTGTCCCAAGAGGATTTAGAGCGCAGGAGTCAACTCGTCAACATTTTGAACAAATGGAAAATTGGCCATCTGGATTATTAGTGTTAGGTGATGCTTTTTGTAACTTTGATCCCATTTATGGACAGGGGATGACCGTAGCTGCCATTGAAGCTGAAATGTTAGATACTTGTTTAAAAGAACATTCTACTCATAAACCTGGATTCGAACGCAAGGTGCTGCAACGTATGCAACAAGCTATTGAGCCGGCATGGTGGCTGAGTTCAATTGCGGATTTACGTTGGAAAGGTGTTGAACATGTAGGAGCTGTTCCACTAAAAGGTGTGAAATTTGCACAGAAATATTTTGATTTATATCTTAAACAAGCTGTAAAGCAAGCAAATGAAGGTAATTCATCCATGCTCCAAAAATATATAATGATGAATGGGCTAGTTCATTCGCCTCATGAAATCATTAACTCAGATATGTTAAGGATGTTAATCAATGGAGATGAGTCTTCAGAAGAGAATGAACTTTTGAACGAACTTGGAGAAGTAGATAAGAAACCAATGCAAGAAAGAATACATGAACTCATCCCTTCCTTTACATTAGCTTTTGAGAATAGCGTTCCAAATCTGTTCTCATCCATTTCAATTTCTAATGCCAAATGAGGAAAAGATAGTATAAATCAATGATTATTTGTACTAAATATACACTGATTTTGTATATCTTACACACTATATCAAAGAAGAAACATAACCTCGCATTCTATGCAGGTATATGTTTCTTTTTTCGAGACAACTTTGTGCGTATTCTCACGTGGTTTTACTTATACTGGCTGATGTAATCCAATAACTTAAATGTAAAAATAATTAAATGTTTTTTGGCCCATATTAATTAATCACTATGGATAATTTATAATTGGCATGCTGGTTTAGTTGGGTTAGAAATTGATTTAGTACTTCATTAGAAGAAAACTTACACTCAAGAAGATAACAACCTTCACCACTAATTTTAAAGTTATTTATAATATATTCATGTTGTGTTTTTATAAAAGATAAAAAGGGCTGATGTTGAACGTCTTTTGTATATATGTTTATAAATGTATGTACAGGGTAGCCTGATTTTTGTTTATTTAATTTAATTGTATAACCTTCTATGACACCGTTTTCTTCTAACTTTATTACTCTAGAAGACGTTGCTTGTCCTGTTAAATGAACTTTTCTTCCTAATTCTTTCATCGAGATACGACCATTCTTCGATAACTCTCTTAATATTTTTTTATCTGTATCATCTAACATCGTTTCAAATCCTTTCATATTTCAAGTCAAATCATATAAACACTTGATTTTGACCATGTAAAATTATTTACTTCTTATTCTATACTATTAATAAATCTTGCAAAAGGAGGAGTACCTCATGGATATCAGACTCATACGAAATGCAACGCTAGTTTTACATTATGGTGATAAGAAGTTTCTAATTGATCCTTTTTTAGCTGAAAAAGGATCAATTCCACCGTTTCCTAATACACCAAATCAACATATGCTAAATCCTCTGGTTAGCTTACCAACTTCTATAGAAGAAATCATTCAGGTTGATGCTGTTATCATCACACACTTACATCCTGATCATTTTGACCAGATTGCAAAAGAGGTTCTACCTAAAGATATAAAAATCTATGCACAAAATGAAAAAGACGTGGAAGCGATTAAAAAAGAAGGTTTTCAGAACGTTGAAGCATTAACTAATGCCATTAATATGGGGAGCATTACACTAACTAAAACCGATGGAAAACACGGTACAGGAGACATAGGACATCTTATGGGGGAAGTTTCAGGTGTTGTCTTTAAGCACCCAAATGAAAAAACACTCTATATAGCAGGAGATACAATATGGTGTAACGATGTTCAAAAGGTGCTTAAAACGCATAATCCGGAAGTAATTGTTGTAAATGGAGGAGGGGCACAATTTCTTCAAGGAAATCCTGTAATTATGACTAAAGAAGATATTTATCAAACATACATGGAAGCTCAAAATTCAACTATTATCGTTGTTCATATGGAAGCTGTCAACCATTGCTTACTGACTAGAAAAGAATTAAAAAATTTCATCAATGAAAAAGGACTTTCCGACAATATTTTAGTACCATCTGATGGTGAAGTATCCCACTTTCCAATATAAATACTTATGAGCTTTTTTGATTATAAGCGTTGGTTTTCAAAATAGGGTGCCTACCACACATGCCTATTAAGTTAAGAAGTTACAACACTCCAAGAACGATAATTTTTTGAGTGTTGTTCGTATTTATTGTTTGGGGATAAATTTGTTCTTGTTAGCTTGATAGTGATGGAGTACAGCCAGCAATCTAGGTTTAAAATAACATTATGCTGTTTATAAAAAAGCTGTAGGAATGGTGTGTCAAACCATACCACTAGTTAAAGAGAATGTATATATGGTGGACCTTTTAAAATAGATGTAATTACGTGAAAATTATAGTAAGAAGGGCCAGGAAATGTTTAATGATTTTAGGCTTGTAGCAAATCATTCGATTTATGCCCAATTTCACAATCATTTGAAAAAATGATTGTGAAATGCCAACTATTGGAGCATCTATTGAAAAGGGGAATAGTTTATGGAAATAGTAAATGATAGAGCCATGTTACGATTAATGCAAGTAAATGATATCGAAAGCTTATTTAACATTGTGGAAGGAAATAAAGAAGTATGGACGTATTTAATAGCAAAAATGGATAGCTTTCAAGATATGGAGGAGTATGTTCAAGTAGCAATAAAAGGTTTTGAAGGGGAAACGGATTTACCATTTGTTGTTGTAGATCAAAAAACGAATGAAATTGTAGGTAGTACACGTTTGTACAGTATTTCAAATGATAACAAAACGGTTGAACTTGGGCAAACGTGGTATCATCCAAGTGTACATCGTACAAGTATAAATACTGAGTGTAAGTATATGTTATTGCAATATGCTTTTGAAGAGTTACACATGTTACGTGTGCAAATAAAAACGGATTTACGAAATGAAAAAGCACAGCGCGCAATTGAAAGGCTAGGTGCTGTAAAAGAAGGTGTATTGCGAAACGAAAGACAATTGCCAAATGGTTATGTACGGGATGCAATTGTATATAGTATTATTGCAAGCGAATGGCCGGTTATAAAAGAACAACTTTTACAAAAACTAGCTGTATATAAATAAAGAGAATATATAATGCTTCTATATTTGCGAAAAATAAAAAGGGAAAGAAAGCTCACTGGTTTCGAACTTAAAATGTTCTTCATAACACAAGTTGGTTACATTCTTTTGGGGATCTCTTTTATATATAGAGATTTTGCAAGATATGTCCTTAGAATAAAACAAAAAGGATATTGAAAAGATCTTGATATTCATAACAAGATCTTTTCAATATGTAAAATTATTTCACTGCCTCTTTTAATTCTTTTCCAGCCTTAAAAGCAGGTGCTTTTGAAGCTGCGATTTGCATTTCTTCACCTGTTTGTGGGTTACGTCCTGTACGTGCAGATCTTTCACGTACTTCAAATGTACCAAAGCCAAGAATCTGTACTTTCTCTCCATTTGCTAACGCATTTGTTATTGTATCTAATAATGCTTGTGTTGCTGCTGCAGCATCTTTTTGTGTAAGTTCAGCTTTTTCTGCTACTACTTTTGTTAATTCTGTTTTATTCATTTTCTGCACCTCTTAATATGTAATTAGGTGACTATTATAACGTGTGTGTATTCATGATGCAATTATACAGTACATAGAAAAAGCCATAGCAAGAGCTAGAGGACAATGTTTGTGTAAAAGGCATAAGAAGGATATTAATTATCGCTTTAAACTCTGTTCATATTTCTTTACATCTTCCATGGTTTTAAATATTAACACATCAAAAACTCCTTTTTCATTCCCACATACGACAACAAAACCATCTGTTGCTTCCAGAACTCTACCGACGCCACCATCTGTAAGTGAAATATTGGTGAGATGTTTTACGTTCAGTTTTTCTTCTTTTTGAATGTAAGTAGTTATGGGTGTTCCTACAGGAAATGCGTCTGTGATCTCTTTTGTTGTATATGTGCCATCATCTACTGATTGAGTTTTAGTTGTAATGGAATTAGTTTGAGTGGCACATCCTGTTGAACATATTAAAAGAATGCCAGTAATCATACTTACACATGCTGTTTTTACCATTCACAAAATCCTCCTATAACTGTTCGTATCGTCAACCTATTTAAGGTAACAAATTATATATACGAAGTTTGTTGGTTTATGTGAGTCGTAAATCAACAAAGATACAGGTATTTTGCCAGAATGTGTTTCAAACAAAAGAAAGGACACCCAAAGGTGCCTTACTGCGACTGGCACCAGCGTAATATGGTATTGGGTGCCAACCCGAGTATTATTTTGCCACATTAAGTAATTTTGGTTGTTGAGAAATATAATTCAAATCTATATGTTGTTTACTTTTGCTTCGTTAGATTTTTTGTAGTGGATTCTTCAATCTGTTCAGGTTTAATTTTAATTTCAGGGGTTATTGCTATTTTGCTACCCGGGTGCACACAATAACAGTATTTCTTGCACCAGAACCAACAAAAATAATTAAATATAAAAAATAGTTAAAGGTCAAAATATATATTATTATATTAAGAATTGTAAATTTGAGGTGGCATCTGGAAGGGAATAGTTATGAATGAAAACAATAAAGGGGAAGTTATTTCTTAGCATTGATATTATAGGTTGTATCCTTTGCATTATAATGTTTATTATAAGTCTTGTTAATTTTAGAACATGGGTACACCCTTTTTTATTTTCGTTCGACAATATATGACAATATATAAATTAATAATTTGTTATTATATATACGGATTTATTTACATTAGGAGGAATGAACAACTATGTTTAAAAGATTAGCAGTATTATTTATTGGAGCTCTATTATTATTCGGTTTAGCTGCTTGTGACAGCGTTAAATCAATGACAAGTAATGTCACGGTTGGTAAGGTAATTGAAGAATTTAAAGCTGCAGGATTGGAAGCTGAAAATCCTAGTGACCTACCAGAAAAAGAATTTGGAAATACTAGAAAAGAAGCAAAGCGCATTCTGGTTCCAGCATTAGGTGAAGATAGTGGCGGTCGAATATTTGAGTTTAAAAACAAAGAAGATCTTGAAAAAGCTAAGAAATACTATGATGATTTAGGCAATGGTAATCAAATGCTATTCTCTCATACTTACGCAAAAGGTAACTTCCTTATACAAATGAACGGTGATATGGAAGATGCCCAATTTAACAAATATAAAGAGGTTATGGACAAAGTAATTAAGTAAGTTAAAGAATCCGCTTTCATTTTTCTGAAAACATGTTAGAATTATCTTTGGATGAAAGTCCAATACATATTATTAAAATTAAAGTGGTTATCAAGTCGGAGGAAGGCACCTTAGGGTGTCTTTTCTTTGTGGAAAGATACTTATTATAGGGGGCCGCCATATCACTATCAACCTAAGATTTTAAGACGCCCCATAATAAAAATTTTATTTTTTCATAGTTATTCATAAGATTTCGGCTCATTATTTCTTTTTTGAGACTTTATTTTTTAAGTTGATGGTAATGTGGTGCTACCCAAGAATTGCTTAAAAATTATTATTTTGAGTTCATCTTACTTGATTGTACCCATTCCACTAATTTTAACATGTACATTAACTTTAACATCAGCCTTCGATAATGCTTTTCCCCATTGCTTTTGGACCCTTTTCCAATCCTTATATGTATACGCTCGTGCATACACTCCAAATCCTATAGGGTCAATTTCTGCTTTTTGTATTTTTTTTATGAAATGTTCTAAATCACTTTCCAACTCCTTTTCAATGCTTTTTTCTAATCTCTCCGCTTTATCCCTAACATTAAAAGAGAACATTCGTTCTGAAATTAGAATTCTCATATGTACATTTATATTAAACAAAAAATTTTCTTTATATTGTACGCTTGTTTTTACTTTGGTACCTTGAGCATTAAAACTTAACCAATGTTTTTCTTTGCTTTCAGATTGTAGTGGTACGGCAATAGTAAATGGAAATTCTCCCTGTATCTTATTTTGTAAAATGCTTAATAATAAATTTTCTTTTGGTGTAATAGTTAGCTTATATCTATTCTGTTCATCAAGTAATGTGGAACCTGTCAACTTTAAATTATTATCCTTTTTAAGTGCACTTACACTCGCTGTCATTCCTTTTTCTTTTGTTTGGTTATGAAAATCTTGAAGAGTCGTTTTTACAGTAATATTTCTTCTATGTCCAGTCTCAATTAGTTTTGTCAAAAATATAGGAAGACGAGGTTTATTTTTAGGAGCATAATAAATTATGTCTGAAACAGATCCATCCACAGCAACAATTTTTGAAGTAACCGTGTTCTTGGGATCTCGATAAAAAGGATCTAAATAATCAGCCCACTTCTTTTGTTTTAAAAGTCGTTTACCAATCAAAATAAGTTGTGTCTTGCTCCCTGATGTCAAGGCCATAACCATGGTATCAAATTTTTCACGAGAGTTTCGCACAGTAACAGATTTTACACCATATTGTTCCTCTTTAATCTTAGCCTCTTTATTGAAAACAGGACTGGATAAGTATACTTTCAAATTATCATTTTCATCCAAATCTAAACCCAGTATAAGCGTGAGTGTAACATCTTCTACATTCATTTGGTCTGAATCTGAACACCCTGTGAGTAACAGTAGCTGAATTAAAACACAGCATAATATTTTTTGCTTCAATGTGCTTCCCTCCGAAAGTATTTTTTGTAGATTAAGTTATATATCCATAAAAATACAGGGAATAAGAAAGCTAATACAATTCCACCTTTCGATGTGAGACTTTGAAATAGTTCAGATTCATTCCATGAGGGATGAATCCAAAACGTTACTATAATTACTGCCAATAATAAAATAAATACTTGAAGAGTATGATCTTGTTTTCCAATTAGTCGACTAGAACAAAACGCAGCTCCGTATACACAAGGAATCCATGCAGTAGAGACGACAAGTAAGTAAATAGATAATAAAATCATATCAAACCGTTCTAAAAAACGAAATTCAATAACTTTAAGTAAGTTTAGTACGGGTTGATTAAACTCTAAAATTGCATCTGGACTGAAGTATAAAAAGCAAATAACTATAGTAAATAGATAAAATACAAATGTTAAGGTATTTGCTATAATAATGCCTTGCGTTGCATATTGCTTTTTTTGTAAAAAAGGATACAGAAAAAATGCCATTTCAAATCCTATAAAGGAAAAGATAGTAGATGGAACAGCCGAAAATATAGGTTTCCAACCCTCCTTTAATAATGGAAGAAAGTGTAACCAATTGCTATCTTTTAATGGTATGAAGAAAAAAAATGGAATCCACATTGTCATATAAAAACATAATTCACAGTATCGACCTATTATCCGAACACCATTGCGTGCAACCAGAAAGGTTGGAATAGAGAACAAAAACAAAATAATATAGTCGGCTGTTTTTGGAAGAAGCCAGGCCTTAATATAAAGCATGCCATTAATTAGAACTGTCCATGCGTAAAAAGCAAAATATATCATATAAAGAATAATTACCATGCTACCAATGATTTTCCCAAAAAATCGAATAAGAATTTCATATAAGGTATCATTTGGATAGTCTTTCGCTGTTTGAATTAGTAAAATGCTGGCGGTCATAGCGCAAAACCATCCAATAAATAGTGCTATCCAGCTATCTGTGCCAGCTTTTTCTGCAAGTACCCTTGGAAGGGATAGGACTCCAGTTCCCACTTGTGAGGCATTAATAATAAAAATATATTGCATGACAGTGATGTCATTATGTGCATATTTTTTCATATTTTCACCCTTTATCAGGATTAGTTTCTTTGTCATTCTTTGTAATATTTTTGGATCTTCTCTTCATTGACCACAAAGGAAAGCGAACAAACGTGTCCTTCATACCTGAAATGTGAAAAGGGGACAAAGGACTACCATAAGGAGTACCTAAGGATTCTAAACTTACAAGATGTGCAATTATAGTCATCCAGCCGATAATAATTCCTACCATTCCAAATAAAGCAGCTAATAACATCATAGGAAAACGTAATAATCTTATTGCCAAACCCATTTCATAATTAGGAACAATAGAAGAAGCTATAGTTGTAACAGCAACAATAATAATCATAATATTACTCACAATCCCTGCTTGAACAGCAGCTTGTCCAATCACAATACCTCCAACAATCCCTACGGTCTGGCTAATGGGAGTGGGTAAACGAAGGGCAGCCTCTCTCATCATTTCTAAGGTAATCTCCATAAGTAAAGCTTCTATCACTGGAAGAAACGGAACACGTTCTCTTGATTCTGCAATTGATAAATAGAGCTGTACAGGGATAACTTCATAATTAAATGAAATAAACGCTACATATGTTGCAGGTAATAATAAAGCTATAAAAAAACCTATAAAACGTAGTAATCTAACAGAGGAAGATACTAACCAACGTGTGTTGTAGTCATCTATCCCTTGAAAGAAAGAAATGAAATTTACGGGAGTAATCAATACATTTGGGCTTCGATCCACAACAATGACGTATCTCCCATGAAGAATGTGAGATACAGTTGAATCAGGCCTTTCGGTCAAGATGAACTGTGGAAATGGTGAATAAGGGTTATCCTCAATAAACTCGATTATTTCACCAGTATTAATAATCGAATCCACCACAATATTTTTAATTCTAGTTTCCAATTCCTTAAGTACATCTTCAGAAGCTACATCTCTTAAATATAAAATAGATACTTTGGTCTTTCCTCTACTACCAATAAAAACCTCTTTTAATACTAATTCTCTGTTAGGGATATACCTTCGTATTAAAGCTATATTTTGACTAGACGTTTCTACAAATCCTTGATGAGTCCCTTTTAGAGAGATTTCATTTTTAGGTTCTGTTATATCTCTTTGTGGCCACCCTTTTGTATTTAGTTGATATCCTGCGTCTAGACCGTGAACTAATAATATGCTGTCCCCTTGAAAAATAGCATTTTCGAATTGATTCCAAGTATTAATTATTTGAACTTCTCCTATTGTGACAGGGAGACCATTACTAATTTCAAACGTTGTATGCATCAAAGGGGACAGTATATTATTATGAATAGATTGTGTATCTGTTAATCCTGATAAATATATTAGAGCAGCTTCTGATCTATTTACTAGTTGAAATTGACGAATTACCAGATCTGGAGCTTGTTGAAAATTTTTTTGAAGATTATTTATGTTTTGGAATAAGTCACAGTGGATGTTATGATTCTCTACATTTTCTTTCTGTATATTTGAAGTTCTATTGTCTTGATTATCTACAGAATAACGTCCTTGTTTCAAAAATTTAAAAATAGGAAACACAACATAGACTCCCCTCGAAAAGACTTTTCAATATGTTTATTGTGTATATTTTATTGAGATTTATTCCACTATTTACTGATTTGGAAATTTTCCCTAACGTAGTAAGCCAAATCTAATCCCGACTACTGACTGGGATATCCAGGTTTAGATTTTTTACATATACCTTCGTGTTTAATTTCAAATGAGAAAAATAGTATGTACCTCGTTGATCCATTTGATCTAAGTCTACCAATGAAAAATAACCCAAATCATGAATACATAAATCTCCTAATTGTAAAGAAACTTAAAAAAATGGAGGGAATTACGAAAACTTCCATATATTAAGGTAACTCTTTAGATGAAACTCTTTTAACAGATCTCAGTTATACTAACCAACAGTCATGTATAGCAACTTCTACCAAAGAATTACACCAAAATTTATTGGAGAAAATTAATTGGAAACGGAGCGTGAAAAAGTTTGAAGGCATTGGTATGGACTGAAAATAAAGCATTAGAATATAAAGAAGTGGAAGAACCTCAAATACAAAAAAATAATGATGTAAAAATCAAGATTTATGGTACTGGGATTTGCGGGACCGATTTAAATGTATTAAAAGGGAAGATGTATGCCGCTCCAAATATGGTTATGGGACATGAATCGGTTGGAGAAGAGGTTAGAAATGTAACCGTGGGAGATCGTGTTGTAATTGATCCTACCCAGTTTTGTGGGAAATGTTATTACTGTAGAAAAGGTTTAACATGCTATTGCGAAGAGTTTGATGAATGGCAGCTAGGAAATGGTGCTCATGGGACTTTTGGAGAATATTACGTTGGAGAAGATAGATTTATTTACAAGTTACCTGAATCAATGGAATGGGAGAGAGCAACATTAATTGAACCTCTTTCATGTGTTCTTAGCGTTATAGAAAAAGCTAATATAAAACCAGATGACTCCGTTCTAGTTTTAGGGTCTGGGCCAATTGGACTATTAGTTCAGATGATTGCTAGAAAGCTTTCTAGAATTACAGTTGCCACGGAAATTGGTCCCATTAGAGCAGAAGCTGCACGAAAAATAACTAAATATGTATATCATCCGCAAAAACTTACTTTAGAAGAAATCTACCGGATTAATCAAGGAAGAAAGTTCGATGTAATTTTTGATGCCATAGGTAATCAACTAGATTGGGCATATCCATTGATTGAAAAAGGTGGAAGACTTATTCCAATGGGGTTTGATGATACCTATGAGTTTACGGTTAAACCGTTTGAATTACTATCAAAAGGTATTACAATTATTGGAACTGGAGAAGCGCATCATATGATGGAAAAGGCTCTATCCTGTGCTATAGATCTTCCAGAATTATCGAATTTAATTACGGAAAAGGTAGCACTTGAAAATTTTGATACAGCTATTGATAACTTAATGGGATTTGATCCAACTACTAATGAAAGAAAAGAGATTAATTCCATTAAAACAATATTAGTCTCTGAACCTACTAGTATCTAAGAAAGGTTCTGGTGCAAGTTTTTAAAGGAACAGATAATCCCATTGAATAATTGTCTATGTATGAAATTGTCAAATATCACTGTAATTTTCCTGCAAAAGGTTGTAATTCATGTTGAATCGAAAAATTCATAAAAACGTTATTCTTTCTAGTATCTTTTTAGAAAGAATAACGTTTTTTACACTTCTTATATTCCTAAGCTCTAACACTTCAATTCAGGAATGTGCAAATGGTTTTTTAATAAGTTCCAAGCCTCATCTAGAATCGGTTTTGGTGGTATGTAAATAATTGTTCCATCCCGACCTCTTGTTAAAATAACTCTATACGCATTGAGCTTAATTTGGAACGGATCTTCAACACCCCATTGATAGTGCTGCCCCTTCCAAGTCCCATTCTGTAGATATAGATCATCATCCCAATGAACAAGCGTCATATCTAGTTCAAGTCCCTGTGTTTGGAATTCAGTTGAGCTATAGTTAAGCGTCCTACAATAGTACTGGGATTCGGGATAGTTAAAGTATTGAGCGATTTTACTAGGGCGTTCATATCGTTCATCTCTTGGTAGAACAGGGACTTCTTTTTGATGATCAGCGCCACCAGCACAGACAACGCCAACTGTTTTTGTATCATCCTGATAAAGCTGATGTAAAGTGTGTTTGGCTTTGGCTAAATCACGCGTAATAAAAAGTTGATAATGTTCTTTTGGTAGCTTATGAATAAGTTGTTTTGTTTGTTCAAAATTAGCATCTAATAAAGTATTAATAATTTCATAGTATTTTAAAGCTGCATGAGCACGGAAAGATGAGTTTAAATGTAGCTGAGAATGAGTTCTATAATGTGCTGCATTTGTAAATAGAGAATTAGGATGTTTAGAGTGAACAGTCACGTTTTTTCCAGCGATCGCAGTATTCCATAGAGCGAGACCGCCTTCTTCACCAGAATAGATCTCTTGTCCTTCACCAATTAAGCCAATTGTTACACTCCACGGTTTATTGTTTGTTGTGATATTCATTATAATATCCGGTTCGCTTAAGTTTTGAGCTTCTCGATTTTTTCGAGTTAGTGATTGGTCGACTTTTTTTGCATCCCATGCTCGTTGGGCTTCATCAAAAATGATGATTTGTTCTTTTGGAATCATTCTCTTTTCGAGAAAATCCATTTTATATCCATATAAACCTTGTACGAAGGTTCTATTTTTTAACGTATCTTGTAATACGTCTACTAATGGGCCGTTACCAGATAAATAAACTGCATTTTTCATCTCGTGTGCAATAGTTAAACCTAAATATGTTTTACCTGCTCCCGGCTCACCAGATACTAAAATGAGATGATGGGTATTTGTACGTTGAGCTTCTTCAATAATTGAGCGTACAGTTTGTTGTACTTCTGGAAAGTTACTGCTTGATACAGCTTTAATGTCAGGGAGCGGTTCATTATTTAAAATGGATCGAGCAGCTTCTAGCATAGAAGGTGAGGGTTCATAGACACCATCGATTATTTCCTCTAGCGTCAAAGTTGGTACTTTTGTTTTATTGATGATTCGTTTAAGAATGCTTTCCAATCCATCAACAGTGGAGAGGGTTACTTGATATTCTTTTTGGAAAACCCAGCGTTCACCTTCATAGTTTGTAAGCAGCAAAACACCTATGACTTGCATGTTAGATTGTTGAATAGCTGAGTGATAATGTTCAAGATCACGCATATAAAGAGATGTTTGAATATATTCAGAAGGTGAAACGCTATTATAACTTTTACATTCGAGGACTATCAGATAACCATTGATCAGTAAAAGTACATCTGGGCGACGACCGCCTCCGCGTAAAATCTCATATTCAAAAATAAGTGATGCATCTAAATTAGAAAATCGATTAAATAAATCTTGTAGTTTATTATAACTATCAATCCATGCTCTCTTTTGAGAAGCTATTTTTGGATCATTTGTATTGGTTTTATAGACATGATCTAGCAATTGTTTAACGAAAAACTGTACATCTAATTTCTTAAATTGTTCAATAGTTCCAGCCCAGCCATAGTTCAAGATAAAGGCCCCCTTGAAGTGTAGTAGGATATATGTATATTTCTATTATACGAAATGATATAACTAGTTTGGAATAAGAAAAGAGTTAATCCCTTTATTTTAGCATTTTCTTTCTTAATTTTCCGATTAAAATGAAGAGGTTGAGAAGGTGAGATGAAGTGAGCTAAGATAAAGTTGTTTTAGTAAATTTGCTTCATTTTACAGCAAGGACTATGGGAATAAAATTTGTGATGCTATATCATAAAACACAATCTATTTTAATCGGTATTATTTTGCATATTACATAGAACTTAATTGTAGGTCTTCTTTTAGTTTTATCGTGATGATTAGTTTTATATAGTAAAATTCATACAGAATTTAAATTTGATTTAAAAACTCTCTTAATAATAAATTAAGAGAGTTTTTGTTAATATGGGGGGATTGTTAATTATATTACTTGAAATAAAAAAGAGATACATCGTACTATAGCACATGAAGAGATTAAAATTTAAAAGTGAATGAGGGTGTTATGAAAGTTTTACAGCTTACAAAATAAAAATACACTGGATTAACAACGTATTAGAGCTGTATAACCGTGTTATTAAACTAGATGGGGAATACATGATGCATAATGATGTGGGAAGTCAAATGTTAAAGTTTTATACAAAAGCTTACAATAATAATTTCCGTCCTAGTATTTATGGAAATTATCATTTGTTAGATTAGGATATGCTTTTAATAGTAGCGGAAATGGACGAACGTATAAAAATGTGTACTTATCAGGATGAATATAGTGATGAAGACCATCTGATGTTGAATGCTAGTTATGATAGCCTGATTAAAGGAATGAAAAAAGATATTGTAAGTTTTTTTGAGGTAACTATATTCCTATAAAGAAGTATATATAATGTAAAAGAAGATTTTTCTCCTAAAATAAAATTGAAGGATTTAAAATGATATCATTTCAAATTGGCGCGACTAAACAATGTAATTTAACTTATAAATAAGATGGTTCATCTTTAAAATGTATTATCTATTATTTATTTGGGGGATAGTAATTTTTTCGTATCTGAAAGCTGAAGGAGAATAAGAGAAATTGTACTTAGTTTATTACATATAAAATTGAGTATGTAAGTTTTTATATAAATCATAAGTGAGGTAAAAAATGAAATTAAAAGTTTCACATGATAATGAAAGAATTATATTTATTTCTGAAGACAGAAGTGTGTACGGTTTTACTGAATATACAAAAAAAATCTGGGATATAGTCGGTAAATTAAATTGGTATGTTAGTGATGGTAATATAAAAAAAGGAAAGAGAACATACATTTATACTGGAAGTGCTCCTTTTACTAAAAGGTATAGGAAACTTTATGAAATAGTAATGTGTTTATGGTACGGAAAAAAGATAGTTGATAAAATGCGAGATAATAAGTTTATTATAGAACACTTGGATAATAATCCTCACAATTGCAGTATAGAGAACTTAGCGTTTGCCCATGAAGATTTAAATAAAACTAAAGCATTTAGCTTTGATAAGACTAGACCAAAATTAATTAAAGAAGTAGCAATGAATATCTATAAAAATTTCTCTACTCAAGAGTTTGAGATAACTCTTGGTTTTAATCAATCGTATACACTGACAATAGAGGAAGATAATAAAGTTAAAACAGTTCCATTAAATGCCCTATATTTAAAGTATCATAATGATTTTGAGACGGTTCTAATGAATGCTAATTTTATAGAAAATTCATTAAGAAAAGAAGTATCATTAAATATTGATATGTTAAATTGTTACAACTATCAATATGATGCAGCTAATTTCCTTGTAGTTCCACCAGAAAAACCTTTACCTAGTCTTATAAATTACAATGATCAATGGTATCTAGTTTTGAATGAAGATAATCATTTGTTAGTAATTTCCCCTAGCTGGAAGAAACTATAATTTGAAGTTTTATCTTATTTAATAAAAATGAGGTTGAAATTTTGAAGAAGCATTCGTTCAATTTATTAGTGAGAGTATCTGTTACTCCCACTCCCACTATAAAATTTGATATGAAAAATACTTAAAACAATGATGTGGAAGAGTTTATTGGTAGATAGCAAAGAGAACCTAAACATCTACTATTCAAAACACCTGAAGTTAATAAAGTACTATTAATTTTTGCATAGTGTTACCTCAACATGTTTTCGGTAGGCCAGTATGGGTCAAATAGAATAAATCTGACTCATAATAATTCCAATTAGATTCGAACCTGCGATCTCTTCTCCGGCAAGGTGGCGCTCTCACTGCTGAGCTACGGGAGAAATTATGATTTAAAGATGTTTTTACGGATTTGTATTAACGGAATTCTATTAAAAAGCAGTGATTTTTGCAAGTTCTTTGACCATTTATGACCACAAAATTATGTGCTTAGCTGTCTGTATAATGGTAAGGGGAATGAGGGAACTCATTCCTTTTTTTGAAGTAGAGAGAGGGACAATTTCCACAATCAGAGGAGGACTTATGGAGGGAATAGGTATAGGTATGGTTCATACACATGGTATAGAGATGTTGAGTGTCCGAGAAAGAAATATGAGAGCGTGGAAGTTGAAAAAGAAACTTGATGATAAAGAGAATGAATTAACATACATAAAGAGGAAGATTAAAGAAGGTATGGATGCTGAGCGAAAGAAACTTGACAATAGAAAGAAGTCGAAGAGATTTTAAATCTTGTTGATAATAAGAATCAATTAACATCAGAAGTTGATAAGCTAGGAAAAGATGTTGAGGTTAAGAAAGTCGAAATTAATATAGTTTACATTACAATAAAAAACAATTAAGCTTTATAAATGAATTAATTAATGATAGACACAAAAAGGAGAATTATCGTGAAAACAAAAAATGGACAATTTGGGAAATTATCTTTTACATCCATTCAGCAGTATTACTTTTCTTAGGATTTGATAGACTCGGAGGATATCAAAATTCTGAATCATATACCGATTCGAATAAATATGCCTACGTAGGCGGAGATGCGTATAATTATATTATCAATACAAATGTACTTACAGGTTTCTTTGTACTTAGTGCGTCATTCTTTGTAGCAGGTACAATGTTAATCGCAACTGGTTCAATTCTAAAAGCTATCAAGGAAAAGTAAGTGGAGAACGAATACTTGAACCGCCAATAACAAGTACCATTGACCATAGCCAATCGAAACGTTCCACCGAACTGTTACTGCAAGAAGTCGCTCCCACTCCTCTAAGGCTCACAATCCAGTCTGAAAACAGCAGTAAAGACCTTGCCTAATGATTGCTACGTTGATTTTCTGCGTCGGCCCAACTCACAAGACCTCTTCTTTTGCGTGACTTAAGGGCGCTCCCACGGTTATTCTTTTCAGTAGTTTTCCATGTCGAACTTACTAAAACGACAGCGTTTTGACAGAGGTAGCGGCTCTGATCCAGTTGGAATTTATTTATTGTTGAGATTAATACAACCCTTTCAGATATATATTGCAAGAATTTACTATAGATTTTTATTAGGAATCGAAATTTTTGGAAGACTCGGATATAATTATGTATAATTAGGAGGTAATGGTAGAAATTTCATATCTAAACTTATGGGGGAGATGTAATGGTTCACGTTATACTTCCAAGACCTTCATTTTTAGATACATGTATCTATTTAAAGGTTGTTGGAGATAGAAAGGTTTGGCAATCCCAAGATGGTAAAAGGCTTTATACATGGGATTCATTGCATGGTGAAATCGAGGTTTTTAATAAACGTGGTAGACATTTAGGGAGTGCTGATCCAATAACAGGGTTAACTATAAAACCACCAGTGAAAGGTAGGAAATTAGATGTCTAAGTTGAAATTTATGGAAGCTTGCCTAGAAGGGGATGCTCTACTAGAGGAAATAGATGATTATATTGATGAATGGCATGAAAGTGATTCTAAAGAGGAGCTACATGATTACCTCGGTATGACATTTGAAGAATATGGTATCTGGGTAGAAAATGATTCTATGCTGAAGACTATTTTTTACGCTAGAGAAATAGGTAAATCTATTACTGAATATATTAAAGAAAATGATGTACAAAAACTTGTTGCAAGAGCTTCTACTCCAGAAGAGGCCACGCAGGTTAGAGAATGGCTAAAGAGAAAAGGCATATTATTATAGGGGTTAAAATAAAATGGCTAATTCATTTCTGAGGGTAAAAAAACTTGCTAATAGGATTATAAATAAATATTCCCTTTCTCCGCCAATTAATATTAGAGAACTACTAGAAAATTATGCGAATTGCGTGGAAGATTCCTTACCCAATAATACAGATGCAATTTGTATTATGAATATTGATAGACCGCTAGTAATATTAGATCGTTTTAAATCTGATAATCGTAAGAGATTTACATTGGCACATGAATTAGGTCATTTAATTATTCCTTGGCATAGTGGTATGATATCTTGTCACACCGATAAGAATGACGATGTGGATGGTGATTCTTATCAATTAATGGAGGCTGAAGCAAATAAATTTGCAGCCGAAATTCTTATGCCATCAGAGTGGTTAGAAGAAATGGTAACTAAGCACGAAAAAAAGGGATTTACTGAATTATTAGAGCAAATTTCACAGGGTGCTGAAGTTTCTTTAAGTGCAGCCTTTTTTTCTGTAATAGATCATCTACCAAGTTGCTATATATTTTATATAGAAAATGATGATTGGCATTTTGGGAGTTTTCGAAGAGCAAAGGGAACAAATATCGCTATTCCCACCCAAAACAGTGAGTATGATACGGATTGGTTAGATAATTGTGCAATAGATAAAGGTATTTTTGATTTTGATTCAATTAATGTTAATTGGTGGAAACTTCCTGGGAGTTTATCGGAAGAGGACTTGCAAGAAATTATCGAAGATGAGGGTCAATCCAATTTTGATGAAATTTGCAAAAAAATTAATAGCTTTGGTAAAGGTTTTTTTGCTGCCACATTTGCAAATTTAGTACCACTTCTTCCACAGGGGTATGTAGTAGAAGTGAGTAAAGGTGATTACAACAGACTGTTCAAAGCTCCAAGTACTAATATAGCGCCACCTCATTATACAAAATTGGTAGATACAATTAGATGGTTTAAAGAAAATTCTTATAAAAGCGGTCACTTTAAATACAATGGATATTATTATATTTGGGGCCACTTTATAGTAGAAATCCCCTCTATAGCTCAAGTTATTGATCAAAGATTATCCAAAGATATTCTTAAAAAAATTCTTAATGACTGTTATGATAGTCAATCTCTAAGAGATAAATATAGCAGGAAAATTAATGGGATGATAGGAGCCCTTAATAATAAAAACTTAACAGATTTTGATGAATTTTATAAACAATTTAAAATGAGGTTTTTAGGGGAAGAAATACTTAAAGATGTGATTCAGCATTCAGATTTTGAGGCGTTTGTTACTAATAAAACAAAAGAACTTATTGCAAAAAAGTCTAAGAAATGATCTGGTATATTGTAAACCACCAACACCTCATCTGTTGCTACATTCACTCTGGAAATGTTGAAATGGTCGCTAAGATAGTATTGAAAGAAGGCAACTAATCTGTATGGCGTTGTCTTTTGGGTTTCTTAAAATGGATTTATAAAATTATAATGAGTTGTTACAGTACCAGTTGACTTACAAATTATCCTATTGAGAAGAGGATATGAAGTCGAGGAGTAATTTCATTCAGTTTCAGCACAACTTTTAAAATTGGGCTGGATCAGTGAAGTTAATATGTATAATTTAAAATTAAGAGTACTCAAGAGAAAGATGTAAGGCTTACTATACATAGGAAAATAAGGAGATGATTACGTGGGATCAAAAATTTATTCCCCATTTGAGGACTTACATTTTGATTATGATAAATGTTTTCTATGCGGAAGTATAGCAGATTCACAAGAGCATGTTTTCCCTAAGTGGCTGCAGAGAGAGTATAATCTTTGGAATCAAAGAATCCAATTCCCTAATGAAACTACTATACAATACAAAGATTTAAAAATCCCTTGTTGTAAGAATTGTAATAATGAATCTTTATCCCAATTAGAAAATAAAATTAAAGAGGCGGTTGATGGTGGGTATGAAAGATTTAAGAAATTAGACGAATTAACAATACTGCAATGGGTTACAAAATTATACTATGGAAAATTATTCAAAAAACTAAATCTTCTATTTGATAGAAAAAATAAAAGCTTAGGAAAAATGATAAATGAAGAACAAATATTTTCTTATAGAGGTTTACATGAGTTTTTACAATCCCTGCGTAAGCCTATAAGATTTACTGGTGATATTCCTTGGTCTATACAAATTTTTCATGTGCATAATGATTCTAAACTGGAAGCTTACGAATACATAGATACAATATTCATAACAGGCTGCATTCGTTTGGGGGATATTGGAATTGTATATAGTTTTGGCGACTGGGGGTATGCTAGGTCAGGAAATAGTAAATTAATAGGTGACTTCAAAGAATTAATAGTTCATCCAATCCAGTTGCAAGAAATAGCGGCAAGGTTTACATACGCTCGTTCACAGGTGAATTATGAAAACTACTCTTTGATAATTATGGATGAAGAGGCACTTACATATATAGGAAATAAACCGAATATACAACTTATGTTCCATCACAAAGAGTATTTTATGTTTTTAAAATACTTTTTTATTACTTATGGAAATTCAGTGGAACTCGTTTATGATGAAAAACAAGATGCTGTAACTAGTTTTTTGTATGAAAATAATGGGGTAAGAGTATTAGATGAAAATGGCCAGCTACTGTGTTACAAGGGTTCATAATTTGATAAATGTTGTTACTCCCATTCATTCTTAATTTGAATAAATAAGGGATTTATATAGAGAAGACTAAAGAGATGCTGCAGCAAAAAAATCCCTACTCATGTAAATTAGCGAATTTGTAATTTGTGGGAAGCTGTTTTTAATTAAGGATAAATTCTTGATAAAAGCACGTGAACTAACTCAACAGCATCTCATGTATTGCCGCATATACTCCAGGCATGTTGAGTGTGTCATCACTGCAAAAAACGATGCATATTGAATTGCATCGCTTTTTTGCATAGGCGTAATCTACCCTATTGTATGCTAACATTTCCGTATAAATAAAAAATTTGACAAAATCTATTCAACTTCGAGGCGTGACACTGTTTCCAATGGGCGGTTGGCTGGATAATTTGAGCGTGATATGAAAATGCGAATTGAAAAATCTGGTACACTGAGGGGACTTTTCGTTACAATATATGGATTTTGATAGCTGTTAATGATATTTTATGTAATATAGAATATTAATAGTAGCTTTTTAAGGGAGGCAAGCTAATGGGAAATTATGAACCAAAGCCAGAAGTAGAAAGAATAGAGGGTTTGGTAAGGTTGGTAAAGGATGGGCATATTAAATTACCAAAATTTCAAAGGCCCTTCGTATGGACTAAGCGTAATATACTGGAATTGATGGATAGTATATATAAAGGGTATCCGATTGGAAGTATCTTGTTATGGTTGACTAAGCAAAAATTGGCAAGTGAAAGAAATATAGCAGATTTAGAGATAAATGAGTTAGAAGAAGAATATCCCACAAATTATTTATTAGATGGTCAACAAAGATTATCAAGCCTATGCGGAATATTATTTTGGGATGGAAAAAATAAAAAGAGTGTATGGAATATAGTGTTTGACTTGGAAAGAGAAGAATTTTTATATGATCCTGATAATGAAAAGATTGAATATTTTAGACTAAATAAACTTCTAGAAACAATGGATTTTATTAATCAATGCTCAAGATTTGCGGGTCATCCCAAACAAGCTCTATACACAAAAAATGCCCAAAAATTATTAAGTTCAATAAAAGACTATAAAATTGCATCTGTGAAAATAGGTGATATGAGTCTCGATGAGGTTGCTCCTATTTTTGAAAGGATTAATAGTACAGGTCGCAGGCTTACTATGGTAGATTTAATGAGAGCAGCAACATGGAGCGGAGAATTTGATTTAAGTGATACTATAAATATGGTTAGGGGAGTATTGGAAGAGAAAAATTTTGAAACAGTCCCAGAAATAGAAATCCTTAGAAACCTTTCTACATGTGCCGGATTAGGGGTAACAAGGGATGATATAAATAAATTAAGGGGCTTTTCCTCGGAAGAATTGAAGGTCATTGCGGAAAGGTGTAAGAAGGCATACATGCACGCCGTAGATTTCATTACAACTGATCTACAGGTTACTAGTCATGGATACCTACCTTATTCATTACAACTAACATTCTTAGTGGAATTATTTAATCTTTGTCCAGTACCGACAATTGCTCAAAGAAACGAAATTAAAAAATGGTTTTGGAGAACATCTATAACTAGGTATTTTGCATCATTTAATACTGCACAATTAAATGCGGAACTACGAACTATAAGAAATTTTGCCGCAGGTATGACAAATACTATTTCAATTAATAAGGAAATTAATTATAAAGAGTTTATGGAAGGTTCATTTGTATTAAGAAATGCATTAAGCAAAACACTTGCACTTATTTTGGCAAGTAATAAACCCAAAAGCCTACTGGATGGTGCTGGTATAAATATAGAGTCAGTATTAGCAATAGTTAATAAAAATGAGTTTCACCATATTTTTCCCAAGGATTATTTAAAGAAACGAGATTACGATAATAGTCAGATAAATCAGCATGCAAACATATGTATGTTAAACCTTGGAAACAATCGAACGATATCAAATAAAGCACCAAGTGAATATTTTTTAACCATTAAAAGTAGGCTAGGTAGTAGTTTACAAGATATACTGTTAAGTAATTTCATAGATGATGATGCTTATAGATGTGCACTTGAAGATGATTATGAAGGATTTATAGCAGCAAGAAAAAAACTAATATTAAAGAAAATGATGGAATTGTGCGAAGTTAATGAGGATATTGCGATTGTTGAAGAAGAAGTACCAGTAGGTATCAAGAAGCAAAAAAAAGAAGCATTTGAACATGAACAAATGAACTTAGAATTGTAGTAATTTTTAAAAGCCCCATCCCCTTTAATTTGTTCTCGGTAAATATAGTAATTGAAAATTCACCAACACCTCATGTGTTGCCACACACACGCCGCACATATGGTATGTGTAACCACTGTATAAAAGCGATGCGTCTAGACCTTGCATCGCTTTCGTTATAAGAGTCATCAAGTCAATTAAATATCATTGACTGCTAACAACATGCAAACATTTTGCTAACGAAATCTAATAAATCACATTAAATTCAGGTTAAAGATGTTACACTTCGTACTTGCAGAACCTTGATTTTACGTAGTTTGTTTCTACTGTGGTTAAACATATTACAGTTTGCAACTATATGGGCTGAATGATGTAATAAGTATCACTTTGTGAAGCTGTGCAATGTATAAATAGTTAATTAGAAAAAGACTACTTCCTTGATAAAAGTGATATTATCCCCTCCAAGTAATAGTGTAACATCCATGTTTATACATGGTCTTTTTCACACTGTCTACCTAAAGGGGATAATATCACTGCTATGGAAAGCTTTTTTATTTAGGGAGCTGTTAATTAGAGGTTCGGGGGAAATGTATCTCCCTGTTCCGGTGGATCAAAAACAGTAATATCAGTAATTATATTAAGTGAATGTGGCCCATCTATTTGTAGCCAAAAGTTGCAACCAGCTGTACCATCATTATACCAATGTGGACTTACATTTTTTACATAAACTGGGAAATCACCTTTATAAAAACTCATATTCTGCAAGGGTCCACTTAATGAGGGTGTATTATAATCATAAATAGCTTCACTAGCAGAAATATGAATTACTGAATCTCCTCGCATAACGCCCCGCCATGTGTAATTTAACCATCCTGAAGTTTGGTTTTCCCAATAAACACGAATTGTTCTAGCCATAAATATCCTCCTTTTTGTTCGTGAGTTTAAGAGTAATATCCCCTTCAATTAGACGAAATATACGTTTATATATTACCGTTTATAATTAGATACTGTAGCATGTCCATCTCCAGAACTAATTGCTACCTTATACGTACAAGAGCCATTCATATAATAATCATTAGAATTGTCTCCTGACATTCTAGCAACTATATTATCTGTACCACCGCAGTTCTCATATAATGCTGAGTTAACTGTTCGAGCATTTGTTGTAACTGTCCATGTACCATATTTATGTTTCCCCTCTACTGGAGAACTCACATTTTTGCCTGATGAATATGTGTAATTAAGTATATTTAGAGAATCTAATCCAGCAAAAGCAGCGGTTCCTCCAACATATAAAACTCCTGATATAAGACCTAAAGCAACTAATGATTTTTCCTTCAATTAACTCCAACATCTATTCAATCTATCTTCATATGAAATTCTCTACGAATTGATACAACCATTGACACTTCATTCCTAAGTCGAGGGTTATTTATTCTAATTTTGCAAAGATTGAAATTCGGAATACTCAATCTCCTATTTAGAAATATCAGGATTGAAGGGGGCATCTGTATAGACGGAATATTCTGATAGGATTAAATGGATATACATAATATGGGTGAGGGGGATTTATATGTCGGTAATTATGGATAGCGAACAAGTTACAAAGTTATTGAATAATTGGTATGTAGAAATTCGTTCAAGAAACATTTCTAAAGCACACCGTATGAAAGAGCAAATTGATAGCCTGATCCAGGAATTAAAAGAGGATGAATGGGATTCATTAGAAACTAAGAAGTTACTACTATATTATTCTCTTCTCGAGTTTCGATATAGTTATCTAGTTGATAATGTAAGCTTATCTGAACAAAGCTTTAATAAGATAGAGACTTTCGAAATACCAGAGGATAAGCTTTTATCTTATTATTATTATTTTTTTAAAGCTATTCATAAGAGTGTAACAGGCAAATATAATGAAGCGAGCTAATATTTTGAAAAGGCAGAAGTTTTTTTGAAGAATATACCTGATGAATTGGAAAAGGCTGAATTCTATTACAAATTAGGTTCGTTTTATTATAATATATTTCAAGGGCTTTTAGCAATTAAGTATGTTATTAAAGCACAAGAGATTTACCGTAAATTTAATGGATGTGAAACAAACATTGCTTCTTGTGAAAATCTATTAGGTTTGGCTTGTACCCATTTAAAGGAGTGGGGACTAGCTGAAGAACATTTTGCGGCCGCAATGAGTCAATTTCAAAAGATTGATGAAGACTATTATATTTTAATGGCTAGACACAACTTTGGTTTATTTTATGCAAGTCAAAATCTTTCTGAATTAGCAATTCGTTATCTTTCTGAAGTGGTTGAGAAGAAGCCTAACCATTATAAAGCTATCTTTGTTAAAGCGAAGGAGCATTATAAACTTAAGGAACATGAAATAGCAAGAGAACTTATTGAAAAAGGATTGGAAATCTGTAAGGAATTGAAACTTGAGGAATATCAGCATCGTTTTATGATTTTAGAAGCGCTGAATGGAGATGCTCCTGCAGAAAAGTTTGAAAAAGTAGTATTAGCAGGAGTTAAGTATTTTGAGAGAGAAGAGTTATACATGTATATGCAAGAGTCTATGGAAGAGTTAGCGATTAAGTTTTATCAAGAAGATAATCACTCTAATGCTAGTAAGTATTTTTATTTAAGTACAAAGGCGAGAAAAAAAGTATTTGATAAGGAGGCTTTGAAATGAAAAAAAACAATGACTATTTTAATGGGAATGATAACGGTATTAACTTTAACTTTGGGCGTGCAAACATCTGTAGAAAAACAACATAATACAAAGTTTACAAGATTTGCAGATGGAGATCATCACTAATAGTACTTTGTTATAATTTAATTGAAATGAGTTTGGAAAATAAAAAGTTGTAGTTTCAATGAAAATGAAACTACAACTTTTTGTTTTTGTATAATTTTTACATGGGAGAGGTACTGGGCAGAAATAGAGAAGTGTTAGTAAATTTGTTTTATTTTGAAATTAGTTTGAATGAAGGGGATAATTTGCTAAATTCACTATGTTGTTCATTTCCTTCTTGTTTCATACTTGCTTGATAAGATGAAAATCCTTTATACGTTTTTCTTTTCCATTGCCACAAACCATTACTTTGATCGAAATCACCATAGTAATGATTATAATCAAGTTTGTTCCCAGTGTTTTTATTAAAACTATTGCTAATAAAGATACGGCTATTATTTGCATAGATTTGGTTATTGGTAATTACATTGTTCCGAGTATCGTAATTTAATTCGATTTGGCCACTCTCTTGATCTTTTGTATCATTTTTATAAATTACATTGTTCGTAATTGTGTTATTTTCTGCATATCCTTGCTGACTATCATATCCACCAATTGCAATGCCACTCATGATATTATTGGATATTGTATTGTCCCTAACAGTAATACGGCTTGCGCTTTTTCCTGCATGTTCGCTAGCTACTTCAATACCGAGATCATTTTCATAGCTTTGATTTTGCTCAATGATAATTTGCTTCCCACCATCCACATAAATACCATCAGCTGAATATTCATTATAACTCGTATTATTGATGGATGAATTGTGATGGACAATGTTATTACGAACAACTCCATTTCGTGCCTGATCTAAAGCAGCTACTGGAGATACGCCTTCATGTCCAATCAGTACAATTCCAATATTGTTGTTATCATGCACTTTGTTATTGGTAACTTCAAAAGAATCTACATTTCCATTCACAGCAATTGCTTCACTCAATCCTAATTTTAAATTTGCTACTTCGTTATTATCAATGACAATATGATTTAAATTATTTTGTGCACTAGATGAAGTACCGTATACAGCAATCCCGTGTGCATTCCCATTCTTTACATTCGCTTCAATGTGATGGATATAATTATTTCTAATATCAATGTAACTTCCTGTTCCAGTGATATAAATACCAATAGGGGTTTCGTTAACTTTCGTTGATTTTAAATTGCGAAATTCTAATCCTTTTACTTGAATATAGTTTTTGTCTTCTATTGTAAATAACCCATCATCTTCTAACTTGACTTTAGAACCATCGAGAATGACTTTTTCATCCTGGTAATTTTGAAAAGTAATGGGTGCGCCTGAGGCACCAGAATGAGTGACACGAACTTTTTGGTTATAAACTCCGCCTCTTATGTAGATTGTACTTCCTTCTTTCGCGACATTAGCAGCTTTTTGAATGGTAGCGAAAGGGTGATCTAATGAACCGGGATTGAGGTCGCTCCCTGTTGAAGATACATAGTAATTTGTAACAGAAATTACATTGCTATTGGATTGTGCAAAGGTAGAGGTAGGGAGTGTGAAAATTAACATACTGAAAGAAAGTATAAAGATAAAAAGCGATTTTTTTAATAAGGGAAATAAGGTTTGATATTTCATCATGATCCTCCTTCTTTTTTTAGGCATTCCTTCTCAACTATATAGTTAAAACTGATGATTTATATCTTGTTTCAATAAAAAAAGACCTGGAACTGAATTCCGGGTCAAAGGACATCAACCACCGTGGTCTCCGTCTGCCATCATACTTTGAACGATTTTTATTACGTGACTATCTGTTTGAGATGTAATTCCCAATGTAAACATTAGAGCAGCAGCAATACTCATCACTGTAATTAGCTTTTTCATTTTAAAGCTTCTTTCAAATCAGCTTTTTTCTTAGCTTGAATTGCTTTATAGAAGTATGTACCTGCTTTGGCATGCTGGCCTTGTTCAAAAATCTTTTCTGCTAAAGCATTACAGCATTCATAGATATACTCATATAAATCTTCTCGTTCAAAGTATTCAATTCCTACAAGAGCCGTAGCTTCTAATTTCTCAGCGGGTTGCTGCCATTTCTAAAATATTCTCCGTATAATACTCCCCTTGCGTTGAATTGAGAGTCGTTACAAACTATGTTTAGTAAGAACATTGAACTATCTATTTTTTTAATTATAATAAGATTATATATAGATATATAATTTTAAAAAATCATTTCAAAAGGGTGGTAATTCAAATTGAATTTAGGACTAATTGTTGGTATTCTGCTAATACTTGTTTTTGTATGGGTTATAATATCAGGGATTCGTAACGGAGACGCTACTATCTCACAAATGTTTGGAAGTGTAATTTGTATTTTTGTATTAATTTGGCTAACTAAAGGTTGCGTACCTATATCAAAAGAATCGTATGAAGAACAAATTGTATCTAATGTTGAAGGCTTCCAACATGATGCTATACAATTTCAAAAAGCTATTGAAAACTCCTTTAACTACTATGAAAAGGGTAATGTAGTGTATTCGAAAGAAGAAGCAAATACTATATTAACAGATATACTTAATATTCAGGACACTGTAAAAAATCTAGAAGAATCACAAAGAGAAATCAAAAAGATGAAAATACCTGATGAATACAATTCCGCCCATACAGATTTGGAAATAGCTACGCGTTACCTTGTATTAGCAGCAAAAGCTATTAGTTTGTTTAAAGAAACAAACGACCCTGAAGCTCTAAATAAGGCACATGAGTACCTTAATCAGTACAGTGCCAACATAGAAACCGCAGTTATTGAGTTTAAAAAAGTAAATGATATAGATATTATTAAAAAATAACACATATTAAAACGATTATGTTCTCTAATTTGTGGGCGGAAAATACACACCGCTCTTTTTTTATGTTCAACATTTAAGGACATTCTATTCAATGCTCTAAGTATGTTGTTTTTGCTGATTTAATAATTTAAGAAATTTTTAAGAAAATACATGTATGTGAAACTTAAAGATTAGTTGTTGTCAATCTATTAATTTGTTTCATATTCGTACAAATTGGAATATTTTTAAACGGGAGCTTTATAAAATTACTGATTGAATAGATGAGAGGGAGAGTGGTGGCACAAATTAAAGAATGGGGACTAGCAAATCCAAAACGATCTGCATATTAAATTATAATAAAGCTTACTAATATCGATACATTATAGGTTAAAGTTAATAATAAATATATCGTTTTATAATAATGTAATATTTATTGTATTTATGACATAGTTAATTAGTTTTCTAATTGTAAACAAAGAATTTCTTAACTCATAGCTTCATAGAAATTTTCTTTAGTTTATCAAATTATTATGAGAATATATAAGAATATAGGATACTCTCCCCTTAAAGTAGAATGTGTAAAAGACTGTGAGTAAACATGGATGTTACACTTCTAATTTGAGGGGATTTTATTAGAGATTATAATAAACCGGAATTTTTAATTTATTTAGACAGATTAGAATTTTTATTAACAGATGCTTTTTGAAAAATATTACAACGGATCTAATACAAGGTGAAATTCCTGGGTATTTAATCATTTTCCCCCTCCTTTTTATAAGCCTTCCTTCCCAACAATATAGTTTAAACTAACGACTTATATCTTGTATCAATAAAAAAGACCCAGAAATATATTCCGGGTCAAAGGACATCAACCACCATGGTCTCCGTCTGCCATCATACTTTGAACGACTTTTACTACGTGACTATCTGTTTGAGATGTAATTCCCAATGTAAATATTAGAGCAGTAGCAATACTCATCACTTTAATTAGCTTTTTCATTTTAAAGCTCCTTTCGCATCGGCTTTTTTCTTAGCTTGAATTGCTTTATAGAAGTATGTACCTGCTTTGGCATGCTGCCCTTGTTCAAAAATCTTTTCTGCTAGAACATTACAGCATTCATAGATATACTCATATAAATCTTCTCGTTCAAAGTATTCAATTCCTGCAAGAACGGTAGCTTCTAATTTCTCGGCAGGGACATTATTATTAATGTCTCTTAAAATTTTAAACCGATGCTGATATTCTTCATTGTTTAGTTCTGTACAGAGTTGTAATCCTCTTTCAAATAAAGTATTAGCAGTTTCTTGGTTTCCTAGTTTAGAGTGTTCCCTGCCCTCGATGAAATGGGCTTTATAGTGGTTAGGTTTCTTCTCGGATACTTCAGAGAGGTAGCGAATAGCTAATTCAGACATATTTTGCCCTGCATATAATAAACCTAAATTATGACGAACCATTATAGTGAATTTTTCTTCTCCAATTTTTTGGAACAGATCCATTGCTTTTACAAGATGTTCTTCCGCTAATGCCCATTCTCTTAAATTGGTACATGCCATGCCTAAAAGGTTTTCACAGAATCCAATATTTCGTTCATGGCCTTCATGTTTAGAGAATATTTCTTTAGCTTTGTTAACATACTTAATTGATTGGAGTGATTCGTAAATATCGTAATGGAAAGCACCAATTTTATAGTAAAACTCAGCCTGTTCAATTTCATCAGATACCTCATCTAGAAGTTCTTCTGCCTTATCATAATGATCTCTTGCTAATGAATAGCTGCCTACAGTACTTGCATGAATTGCTTTAAAGAAGTGATAGTAGTAGGTTAATATATTATCATGTGGAATTTGAAAAGATTCTACTTTGTCGAAGCAATCCTTTGAAATATTTAAATTGTCTACTATATATTTATAACGAAAATCTAATAGTGAATAATATAAGTGTAAGCTCTGATCCGAGACATCTTTCATTCTATTATCAATTTCTTCTTTTAGCTGGTGAGCATTATCAATGCGTCTCGCACGGATTTCAATATACCAATCATTTAACATATTAGCGACTACTTCATATTCTGTGACTAAAGTATCCATTGTATCCTCCTCATCCTATTGCAGTATATGTATTAATAATAACAGAATTTGGATATATTTTATCTAAAAATATAGAAAATTACAACTAATAAGGTCGCTATAAGTAAATTTATCTCTACATTTATATATTTTTAGAGCTTATTGGAAAATATATAAAAGGAAAAAAGATAAATAAGAAATATATATTATGGAGATCTAGTAAGTATCAGTTTATAAGATTTCCTGCTGTACATACAAGAATATGTATAGAATGGATGTAATTTTAGAAAAGTTAAGGTTTTATAAACTATACTTTTCTTTTCTCACTTATTTTTCTCTTCGTGGGTGTTTTTAATTATGATAAATGCTGGACTAATTTTATATGCATTAGATCAAAAAAATACAAATTGAGACTTAAATAAAGAAGGCATAGTTTATAGAAATGAAGCTCCTATTCTTTTTGAAGAAGACAATAAGGTATATGAAGTGAGTAAATATATTATAGGTAGAACAATTTCAGGGATTATTTTTCTTACCGAGATAATAGTATTCGTTTATAATATATATTAGTATATTGTGTATATATGATTAAAAGTGTCAATTATACATATATGTGTGTGTTATAGGGGGATCTGGAGGATAATTCTATACCTATACCTGTTAGACTAAGTGACCCTAATTTTAAATGTGAAAATGGAAAGGCGTATTTATTTGCTGAACACAAATAGGTACGTATTATAAGTTTTCTTTTTTACTCAAAAGTATCTCTTATTATCGAATTTTATTAAGCCTGAAAGTAAAAGATACTTTTATGTATAGTAATAACATTTTAAAATTCATGCAGGTGATAGTATTTCTAGCTATTATTATCTTAACAGCGCTATCTGATTATAAGTATCTAGTTTGTAAAATCAAAATTTTAATATAATATGCCACATCCCTTTCATTGCTTGAAGATACATATTTTTTCTTTTGGGTACATCGATAATGAAGATAGAATAAAAGTATAGTAAGTATGAAGTAGTGTATGATCGGAATTGGGGCTAGGAGGTTATTTATGACGTATCGTTTGATAGATTTAGAATTAAAAGTTAATGAAAAAATTTCCAATCGAGATGATTTACAGTCTGTAACAGATACCAAGTACAATATCCTGGAAAATTCTTTTGTTACCTACATTTATTATAACTTAACGAAAAAAAGAATTTATATTGGAGAAACGAAGCATTTTTTAATTAGACATAATCAGCATATAAATGAGGAAAAATTTAAAAAAGGGGAATTTGATAATTGTCTGATTGTTTATAATGCTTCTGAATTCTCAGCCTCCCATGTGAAGGATCTAGAATATATGTTAATTAATCATATGTTTGCTGAGACTGATATTACAAAATTCACTATTCATAATGGTAATAGTGGACAAAGACAACCAAAAGATTTTTTTAATCCAGGGGATTTCATAACTTTATGGGAAGAAGAATTATTTAAACGGAATTTGGTGAAAACAAAAAATTTACAACAAATTAAAAATAAGATTTTATATAAATACTCACCATTTAAACAATTAAGTAAAATGCAATCACAGTATGAAAATGAAATAGTAAGTAATCCTAAAATAAATCATTTGATTACCGGTGGGGCAGGTACAGGAAAAACTGTACTTTTAATGTCATTAATGTATAGACTCACTACTGAAAATCCAAATATGAAAATTGGGTTAGTAACGACGGGTAACTTAACAAATAAGTTTAATAAAATATTAAAACAACTAAAATTACAGGATAAACTAAGGTTCGAAAGAGCAGGTAAGCTCATTCTTGATGCTAGGAAAAACAATGAAAAATATCATATTATATTGGTAGATGAGTCACATCGATTACAGAGGTATTATCCAAAGGGGCATCCTGAGGCTAAAAAACATTTTGATATAGAAAACCCGATGATTAATGAGCTCCAAATGCTACAGGAGGTTTCAGAGAGAGTTGTTTTATTTTACGACCCGTTTCAATCGGTGCGACCTCAAGATATTTTAAGAGGGACTTATCTTGAACAAACCTCATCCTTTACAACGTTACCTTTAAATCAACAATTCAGGATAGCAAGCAATGGTGAATTTAGCGGTGATAATTTCGTTAAAGGTGTTTTATATGCACTCAATCTCTCGAATGATAACAATTTTAATCCGGAAATATTTACCTATAAAAATGAGGATTCTTATTTTAGAGTGGTGAATTCGATTAAAGAATTATTTAATTATGTGGAGGACATGGATTGTTCTTGGGGTGATACAACGAATCGAGTTATTGCTGGATATACGAAAGAATGGGCATCTAATCCGAATTTGAAAAAAAACAAAGGGATTAATAGAGAAAATCTACCTTATGATTGGATAGAAGAGGGTAACAAGTGGCGTTGGAACAGCCAACATGAAAGATGGGTTGAACTTGAGAAGTCGAAAACAGAAATCGGTTCTATTCATGCTATTCAAGGAGCAGATCTTGATCATATAGGAGTGATTATCGGTAATGATATTCAAGTTGGGGAGCAGGGTAAACTTAGAGTAGTTAAAGAAAACTACAAAGATAAAGGTGGTACGCCATTATTGTCAGAGTTTAATGAAGAAGAGTTTACTAACTATGTCTTAAATATCTACTATATACTATTAACGAGAGGAATTAGTGGATGTAGAGTTTATTTTGAAGACCCAGAGGTACGAGAATATTTTGAACAGAAAATCTCAGAAGGTGTCTTTACTGGCAGTTCTATATCAAGGGTATAAATATTCTCTAAAGCATTATTGTTTAGAGAAATAGATCTTTGTATTTTGATTTATCAAAGGTTTATTGAGTAATAAATAATTTAAATTGGTACTTTGAGACTAGGCATTTAATCCAAGATCAATCGTAACATAATCTCTTATCTGTAAGTTATAGGCTAATATAGAAAGAGAAGGAGAGAACATAGAGAGACAAACTTTTAATTTCTATTTAGCATCTTAAAAATTTTTTAAATAGTCTTATCAGTCTCTGAAATATAAAAGGATACGAATTTTAATTTGTACCCCATGTAAAGGAAGTTAAAAAAGTTAAGCAACATTAAGAAGATGATTTCTGTATTCTGATATGATCCTCTTATAGTAGACAGTTGAAAGAAAGTTACTTTACTGTTTATTATGGAGGGGATTTTTTATGGGGAAAATTA